>JANMWM010000081.1:0-5986 GCA_031394005.1 Sphingomonas sp. | reverse complement strand
TGCCGGGCGATCGGAGCGGCCCGACCCCTCGACCCATGCATACCGCGCCGATCTCGCCGACATCGCGCTCGCCGGGCGGGTGATTGCCTCGCATTATGCCGAGCCCCTGCTTCGCCACCTCAAGATCGCCGCCCCACTGATGTCCGGCCGCGAACCCGACGCCGAGACCCTCGCCATGCTGAAGCCGGGCGAGGAGCTGCACATGCTCGATTGCTCATTGGGCTGGACGTGGGGCTATGCCGGCCCGGAGCGCCGCGTCGGCTACATCCGCGCCGACGCGATCGACATCTGAGCCTTACTTGATCTCGCCGCGCTGGCGGCGGAGCGCGAACCATTTGGCTACATTGGCGTTCTGCTGGCCAAGCGTTTCGGCGAACACATGCCCGCCGGTCCCGTCTGCGACGAAATAAAGCGCCTTGGTCGGCGCCGGATCGAGCACCGCAGCGATGCTCGCCTTGCCCGGGTTGGCGATCGGCCCGTCGGGCAGCCCGGCCTTGCGATAGGTATTATAGCCATTGTCGGCATCGAGCTCCGACCGCAGGATCCGCCGCCCGAGCGGTTTGCCTTTGGTGGTCGGGTAGATCACCGTCGGGTCGGCATCGAGCTTCATTCCCATCCGTACCCGGTTCGAATAAACCCCGGCAACCATCGGACGCTCCGAAGCCTTGCCCGTTTCCTTTTCGACGATCGACGCCAGCGTGATCGCTTCGGCCTTGCTCGTCACCACCGACGTCGGCTTGCGCTTGCCCCACAATTCATCGAGCGTGCGGCTCATCGCGGCGGTCGCCCGAGCGAGGATCGCCGAACGCGCCTCCCCGCGGTCGTAGCTGTAGCTATCGGGGAGCACCGATCCCTCCGCCGGAAGCGGTGCCTCCCCCGTCGCGAACGGCAGCGCGGCGAGCCGCTCCTGGACCATGATCGACGGCATACCCTCGGGGATGGTCATCAGCCGCTGCACCGGACTGCCGTGCTGAAGCAGGTCGAGCACCCCCGCCCCGCTCATCCCCGGCGGCACCTCGAACTCACCCGCCTGGACCGGGTCCGTCGACCCAAACAGCTGCGCCATCGCGAGGAACGTCCGCCGCGACCCCGGGATCACCCCCGCCTTGTGGAGCTGACCCGCGACCACGCCCAGGCTCTCTCCCTGCTGGATCACAATGCGTTGCTTGGTTGAAGCTGACCCCGCGCTCCACCACATCAGCCACGTTCCCGCCAGCGCGGCGAGCCCGAGCAACGAGGCCAGCGTGACGAGCTTCCTCACTAGCCGTCGATCGCTTTCATCACGAGGCTGGCATTGGTCCCGCCGAAGCCGAAGCTGTTGTTGAGTACCGCCTTGACGCGGCGCTTCTTGGCGACGTGCGGGACGAGGTCTACGCCAAGCGTCCCCTCGCTCGGATTGTCCAAATTAAGCGTCGGCGGGACGATCTGGTCGCGCAACGCGAGGATGCAGAAGATTGCCTCGACCGCGCCCGCCCCGCCGAGCAGGTGTCCGATCGCCGACTTGGTCGAGCTCATCGACACCGTCTCGATCGCGTCGCCGAACAGCCGCCGCACCGCGCCGAGTTCGAGCTCGTCGCCCATCGGGGTCGAGGTGCCGTGAGCGTTGATATAGTCGATGTCCGACGGCTCCATCCCCGCCTTCTTCAACGCCATTTGCATCGAGCGGAACGCGCCCGACCCTTCCGGATGCGGCGCGGTCACATGATAGGCATCACCCGACAGGCCATAGCCGACGACCTCGGCGTAGATCTTGGCGCCCCTCGCCTTGGCATGCTCATATTCCTCGAGCACCACGACCCCCGCGCCCTCACCCATGACGAACCCGTCGCGGTCCTTGTCATAGGGGCGCGACGCCTTTTCCGGCTGGTCATTGAAGTTCGTGCTAAGTGCCCGCGCCTGCGCGAAGCCGGCGATCCCGATCGGACAGATTGTCGCCTCGGCACCGCCCGCGAGCATGATGTCGGCATCGTCGTCGCGAATCATCCGCGCCGCGTCGCCGATCGAATGCGCGCCCGTAGAGCAGGCGGTGACGACCGCGTGGTTGGGGCCCATCAGCCCGTACTTGATCGACACCTGACCCGAGATGAGGTTGATCAGCCGGCCGTGGACGAAGTGCGGGCTAACCCTGCTCGGCCCCTTCTCGGCGAGGACCAGCGATTCCTTTTCGATCCCCGGCAATCCCCCGATCCCCGAGCCGATCGAACATCCCGCGCGAAACCGCGTCGCCTCGTCCATCTCGAGCAGTCCGGCATCCTCGATCGCCTGTCCCGCGGCGTCGATCCCGAAGATGATAAATGGGTCGACCTGGCGCTGGACCTTGTGGTCGACGCGCTTGTTCGGGTCGAAACCATAGTCGTGGTCAGGCCCCTTCACTTCACACGCGATCCGGCATTTCTGGTCCGAGGCGTCGAAATGGGTGATCGGCCCGGCGCCGCTCTTGCCCGCGAGAATGTTGGCCCATGTCGTCTCGACATCGGCGCCCAATGGCGTGACCAGCCCCAGTCCGGTAACGACTACACGGCGCATAATGTTCTCCCCAAAACACAACAGGCCCAGACCCCGAAGGGCTGAGCCTGTCCAAGCCCCGCTACGCCTTCACGAGACACAGCGGACATCACGGGCGATCCGCCCGATCAGGCCTTGTGCTGGTCGATATAGTCGATCGCGTCCTTGACGGTGGCGATCTTCTCCGCCGCATCGTCGGGGATTTCGACTCCGAACTCTTCCTCGAACGCCATGACGAGCTCGACGATGTCGAGGCTGTCCGCGCCCAAGTCATCGATGAAACTCGCCTCCTCGGTGACTTTTTCGGCGTCAACGCCAAGATGCTCGACGACGATCTTCTTAACCCGATCAGCGGTCTCGCTCATGCTCGCATTCCTTCTTGTTGATTTTGAGAATGCCCTAGCGGCGCGGGCGGGCGGCGGCAAGCGCAGTTGATTGTCGCAAAGCGCAAAGCGCGGCAAGGTAAGGCGATGCCCGGCGAACGCCCCCTGACCCCCGGCGAGCGAGACCTCGCGCGATCGATCTTCGCCGAGGCGATCGACTATGGCCATGTGCGGCTGGTCCATCGCCCGTGGTGGCCGCTCCAGCCGAAGAACATCGTGATGGCGCCGATGGGCAAGATCCATTTCCACCCCGCAGGCAACACGTGGAGCGACGACTTCGCCCGCGACACGCTCGCCGTCCAAGGCCTGTTCATTCACGAGATGACCCATGTCTGGCAGGCGCAGGTCCACGGCCGTTACTGGCTCCCGTTGATGCGCCATCCCTTTTGCCGCTACGACTACACGATCGAGCTTGGCCGTCCGTTCCACCGTTACGGTATCGAACAGCAGGCCGAGATCGTGCGTCACACCTTCCTTGGCGAACGCGGCGTCATCCTGCTCAATCGCCCAACCCGCGCTCTCCTTCCATTCGCGCCGAATTGCGGTCCGAGGGATGCGCGCCTATAGACTGAGGTTCGTTAACCCCGGAAGTTGCAGCCCCCCATGACTCGTCGTCGCCAGATTTACGAAGGTAAGGCAAAGATCCTTTACGAGGGGCCCGAGCCGGGCACGCTGATTCAGTATTTTAAGGACGATGCGACCGCTTTCAACGCGCAGAAGAAGGGCACGATCGCCGGCAAGGGCGTGCTCAACAACCGCATCTCCGAGCATATCTTCACCGCGCTGGCGACGATCGGCATTCCGACGCACTTCATCCGCCGCCTCAACATGCGCGAGCAGCTCATCCGCGAGGTCGAGATCATCCCGCTGGAGGTGGTCGTCCGCAACGTTGCGGCCGGCAGTATGGCCACCCGCCTCGGTATTGCCGAAGGCACCCGGTTGCCCCGCTCGATCATCGAGTATTACTTCAAGAATGATGCTCTGAACGATCCGCTTGTTTCGGAGGAGCACATTACCTGCTTTGGTTGGGCCAGCACGGCGGATCTGGACGACATGGTCGCGTTGACGCTGAGGATCAACGACTTCCTGTGCGGCCTTCTGCTGGGCGTCGGCATCACGTTGGTCGATTTCAAGCTGGAATTTGGCCGGCTTTGGGAAAACGACGAGATGCGAATCATCCTGGCCGACGAGATCAGCCCGGACAATTGCCGGCTGTGGGATAGCAAGACCAACGAGAAAATGGACAAGGACCGCTTCCGCCGCGACCTCGGCAAGGTCGAGGAAGGCTATCAGGAAGTGGCCCGCCGTCTCGGAATACTGCCGGAAGCCGGCAGAGGCGATTTGAAGGGCCCGGAGACAATGCAGTGAGAGCCACCGTTACGGTCATGCTTAAAACCGGGGTCCTGGACCCGCAGGGCAAGGCGATCGCCCACGCATTGGGCACGTTGGGGTTCGCCAATGTGAACGACGTCCGAGCCGGCAAAGTCATCGAAATCGAGATGGCGGAAACCGATCCGGACCGCGCCAGAACCCAGGCGGAAGAGATGGCCCGCAAACTGCTGGCCAATACCGTCATCGAAAGCTTCCGGGTCAGCGTCGAATGAAGGCCGGTATCGTCGTGTTCCCAGGAATCAACCGCGAGCGAGACATGGCGATTGCGCTTGAGCAATCCTCCGGCGTGAAGCCGCGCATGATCTGGCACAAGGAAACCGATCTGTCCGGGCTGGACCTCGTGGTGATCCCGGGCGGCTTCAGCTTCGGTGATTATCTGCGCTGCGGCGCGATGGCCGCCCGCTCGCCCGTGATGGGCGCCATTCATGAACATGCCGCGCGAGGCGGCTACATTCTGGGCGTATGCAACGGGTTTCAAATCCTGACCGAGGCCGGGCTGCTGCCTGGCGCCCTGCTGCGCAACGCCGCGCTCAGATTCCTGTCGATGGAATGTCACCTGATCGTGGAACGAGCCGACACGGTCTTCACCCGCCATTACCAGACGGGCCAGAAGTTCCGCGCCGTCATGGCGCACGGCGACGGCAATTTCTTCGCCGACGATGCCACTCTGGACAGGCTGGAAGGGGAAGGCCTCGTGGCGCTGCGTTACACGAACGCCAAGAGCGATATCACGCCGGAAACCAACCTGAACGGCAGCGCCCGCGCCATCGCCGGCGTGCTCAGCCCGAACCTGCGCATCCTGGGGCTGATGCCGCACCCGGAGGACCTGGTCGATCCCCTGATGGGCGGGACCGACGGCAAACCGCTGTTCGACGCTTTGGCGGCAGCCTGATGGAACGCCCGGTTAATCCGGCCCTCGCCCGTGAGTTCGGGTTGAACGCCGAGGAATATGGCCGCGTGCTGGAGATCATGGGCCGCACGCCCAGCTTTACCGAGCTCGGCGTGTTCAGCGTCATGTGGTCGGAGCATTGCAGCTACAAATCCTCCCGCGTGTGGCTCAAGCAGTTGCCCACCAAGGCCCCGTGGGTGATCCACGGGCCGGGCGAGAACGCCGGTGTGGTGGCAATCGGCGACGGGCTGGCCGCCATCTTCAAGATGGAGAGTCATAACCACCCGAGCTTCATCGAGCCTTATCAAGGTGCGGCGACCGGGGTCGGCGGCATCCTGCGTGACGTGTTCACCATGGGTGCCCGTCCGATCGCCAACCTGAACGCGTTGCGCTTCGGAAGTCCCTCCAACGCCCGGACAAGGCGCATTGTCGACGGCGTGGTGCGGGGTATCGGTGGCTACGGGAATTGCGTCGGTGTTCCCACGGTTGGGGGGGAAATCAATTTTCACCCGGCCTACAACGGCAACCCGCTGGTCAACGCGATGGCCGTCGGCATTGCCCCCTTGGACCGTATCTTCCTCAGCGCCGCCGCCGGAATCGGCAACCCTGTTGTCTATGTCGGGTCCAAGACGGGCCGAGACGGCATTCATGGCGCCACCATGGCGTCAGCCGAATTCGCCGCTGACTCGGAAGAGAAACGGCCCACGGTGCAAGTCGGCGATCCGTTTACCGAGAAGCTGCTGATCGAGGCATGCCTTGAGCTGATGGGTACCGACGCCATCGTCGCGATCCAGGACATGGGCGCCGCGGGCTTAAC
>JANMWM010000069.1:0-6257 GCA_031394005.1 Sphingomonas sp. | reverse complement strand
GATCCATCGCAAGCGCGATCATGGCGGGGTGCTGTTCGTCGATCTGCGCGATCATCACGGCCTGACCCAGATCGTCGCCCGCGCCGGCAGCGAGGCGCTTGCCATTCTCGACGGGCTGCGCGTCGAATCGGTCGTCACCATCACCGGCGACGTGGTCTCGCGCGAGGGCGGGGCGGTCAACGCCAAGCTCCCCACCGGCGACATCGAAGTCATCGCACGCGACGTGCAAGTCCAGTCGGCCGCCGCCGAGCTGCCGTTGCCCGTCGCCGGCGAGCAGGAATATCCCGAGGATATCCGCCTCAAATATCGCTACCTCGACCTTCGCCGCGAGCGGCTTCATGCCAACATCATGCTGCGCTCGGCGGTAATCGCCTCGATCAGGGGGCGAATGATCGAACAGGGGTTCACCGAGTTCCAGACTCCGATCCTGACCGCCTCATCGCCCGAAGGCGCGCGCGATTACCTTGTCCCGTCGCGCGTCCACCCCGGCAAATTCTACGCGCTCCCGCAGGCGCCGCAGATGTTCAAGCAGCTGCTGATGGTCGCCGGCTTCGACCGCTATTTTCAGATCGCCCCCTGCTTCCGCGACGAAGACGCCCGCGCCGACCGCAGCCCCGGCGAATTCTACCAGCTCGACTTCGAGATGAGCTTCGTTACTCAGGACGATGTGTTCAACGCGATTGAGCCCGTCCTCGCGGGCCTGTTCGCCGAGTTCGCGGCCGGCCAGTCGGTCACCCCGGCAGGCGAGTTTTCGCGCATCCCCTACCGCGAATCGCTGCTCAAATATGGCAGTGACAAGCCGGACCTACGCAATCCGCTGCTCATCGCCGATGTCGGGGAGCACTTTCGTAACTCTGGGTTCAGTCTATTCGCTGGCCTTGTCAAAAAGGGAATGGTCGTGCGCGCCATTCCTGCACCCAAGACGTCAGAAAAGAGCCGTAAATTCTTTGATGAAATGAATGAATGGGCTCGAGCGGAAGGATTTGCCGGTCTTGGCTATATACGTTTTGCGGACGGCTTGCAGATTGAACGCGACATGGCGCTAGGTCACGGCGAAACGGTCTTCGAAACCGAGTCCAAAGAGTGGATTATCGCAAGCGGACCGATTGCTAACAATCTCGATGCTCAACGCCTAGTCGCGATTGCCGATCAATGCGAGCTGCAGCCGGGGGACTCTGTTTTCTTCGCCGCCGGCCCCGAAGCTCAGGCCGCCAAGCTGGCCGGCCTCGCCCGCACCCGTGTCGCCGAGCAGCTCGGGCTGATCGAGCAAGGCGCGTTCAAATTCTGCTGGATTGTCGATTTCCCGATGTTCGAATATGATGAGGAAGCGAAGAAGGTCGACTTCTCCCACAACCCCTTCTCGATGCCGCAGGGCGAGCTGGAGGCGCTCGAGACCAAGGACCCGCTCGACATCCTCGCCTGGCAGTATGACATCGTCTGCAACGGCGTCGAACTGTCGTCGGGCGCGATCCGCAACCACCGTCCGGACATCATGTACAAGGCGTTCGAAATTGCCGGTTACACCCGCGAGGAAGTCGACACGAATTTCCCCGGCATGATCGGCGCATTTAAATATGGTGCGCCCCCGCACGGCGGCTCGGCACCCGGGATCGACCGCATCGTCATGCTGCTCGCTAACGAGCCCAATATCCGCGAGGTCATCCTCTTCCCGATGACCCAGAAGGCCGAAGACCTGATGATGAACGCCCCCGCGCCGGTCAGCGATCGCCAGCTCAAGGAACTGTCGATCCGGCTCGTCGTCGACGGACCGAAGGCCATTCCCAAAGCGGGAAACTGATCCGATCCGGCCGATTGCGGCCCCAATCCGGATGCGATACGCCTGTGATGGTGCCGATTGACTTAACGAAATTTGAACGTGGCGAGTCGCCTGCGGAGGGCGGCGCTGGCGGCGTGCGCGATCGGCTGGAGCAACTTCAGCTCGCCCAGATCGTCCATCGCCGCCGCGCGCTTATCTTGTTCGATGGGCTCGATGGCGCGGGCCGTCTTGGCGCGCTGCGCCAGCTCGCCGCCGCGTGGGACCCGTGCCACGTCGCGACTTGCGCCTTCGCCCCCGATGAGAGCGAACGCCACTGGCTCGCGCGCTATTGGGCCAGCTTACCCGGACCCGGCGACACCGCATTATTTCACGGCAGCTGGTATCGCCAGGCAGCCGAGGAACGGGCGCTCGGCCGGCTGACCGACAAATCGTGGGCGCGGCGCGGTGACGAGGTCAACGAATTCGAAGCCCAGCAGCGCGACCATGGCACGTTGATCGTCAAGCTGTTCTTCCACGTCACCGCCGAGGTTCAGGCTGACCGCCTCGCCGCGCTCGACGCCGATCCGTGGCGGCGCTGGCTCGCTCCGTCGCAGGATCGCCAGCCCCGGCGCGACGACCAGCTCGCCGCCTGGACCGATCTCCTCGCCACTACCGATACTCGCTGGGCACCGTGGACGATCATTGACGCCAATGGCGAGGACGCGGGCGCAGCATTCGCGCTTGTCGCGGTCGCCGGCGCGCTCAAGAAAGCGATTCCGCTCGATCCCCCGTCGAGTTCCGACAAGATCGTCCCGATCGGCCAGCACAAGGCGGGCTAGCCGCGCGCGGGGTAACGGATTGCGATCACCTCGTAACTTTTTTCGCCCGCCGGAAGCACGACTACCCGCTCATCCCCGACCTTTGCTCCGATCAGCGCGCGCGCGATCGGGGCGGTCCAGTTGATCAAGCCGGCGCCCGCATCGGCCTCATCCTCCCCAACCAGCGTCATCACCCTTCTTTCATCCTCCTCGTCGGCGAGTTCGACCGTCGCCCCGAACCGCACGCGGTCGCGCTCGACCTGCGCTGCCGGATCGACGATTTTCGCATGGTTCATCACCCGCGAGAGATAGGAAATCCGCCGGTCGATCTCGTGCAGCCGCTTGCGACCATAGATATAGTCGCCATTTTCTGACCGATCGCCGTTGCCCGCCGCCCAGCTGATCGTCTCGACCAGCTTGGGCCGCTCGGTCCCGAACAAGTTGGTATATTCGGCGCGAACTGCTGTCATCCCGGCCGGCGTGATGAAACGGGGAGGACGCTTTTCCTCCTCGTCTCCTTTTAAACTATCCACTTAACCCGGCCGCGGCTTGCCGAGATACTGCGAGAGGTGAACCGGCCCCGCTGGCTGCACCGTCGGGTTCAGTCGGTCATAGACGACGCTGTTCTCGAGGACCCGTTGGACATAACCGCGAGTCTCGCTGAATGGGATGTCCTCGATCCAGCGGATCACATCCACCCCCGGTTGGCGCGGATCGCCGTTGGCGTTGACCCACCTGCGCACATTCCCCGCCCCGGCGTTGTAACTCGCCACAGCGAGCGGATAATTGCCGCCCCACTGGTTGACCAGCCGCGCGAAATAGGCGCTGCCGAGCATCATGTTGTACACCGGATCCGACAACAGCCGCGACGGGTCATAGGCGACTCCCATCTTGACGCACTGTTCACGCGCCGTCGGAAGCATCAGCTGCATCATCCCGCGCGCGCCGACGCCGCTCATTGCGTTGCGGTCGAAGCTCGATTCCTGCCGCGTGATGCCATGCGCCAGCGACCATTGCCGTCCGCTCGCCGCGATTGAATAATTGGGGAAGGCGGCCTTGTAATAGAAGGTCGCACCCTTGATCCGCGCGGACCGCGCTGTCCACACGGCGAGATCGGGGCGGCCCACGGACTGTGCCAGCTCGGCCGTCAGCACGCGATCGGTATCGGTACCGACCGCTTCCGACAGCGCCCGAATAAACATCGTCTGGTCGTCGCGCCGCCCGCTCGCGCCGAGCGACCGTACCGCGCGGACAATCCGCTTCTGCTGGAACTGGCTGCGCTGCACATCGGTTGCGAGCAGCGTCGGCAGCCCGCCCGGCATCGGCACCGCGCGTCCCAGCCGCTCCAGAGCAAGCTGGCCGTAGAAACTCTCCGGCACCGCCCCCGCGCGTTCGAAATAGCTTGTGGCGTTTTCCAGCTGCCCCGCGGTCGTCGCCGCGCGTCCCGCCCAATAGGCCCCCTTGGTCATCACCTGCAGCGACCGACCGCCGTGCGAATAGCGGTCGAACAGGGTTACCGCATCGGCCGGCCGGTTGAGATACACCAGCGCCATCTCGCCACCGGTCCAGGTGAGGTTGGTATAGTCGTCGCGCACCCCGAGCGGCTGCAGCGCGACATCGGCCCCTGCGGGAAACACATCGTCGACCTGCCGCGCGATGTCGTAAGCCGTCTGATATTGCCGATCCGATGCCGCTCCGCGCGCCACCACCGTGGCCAGCTCGAGATAGGTCTGGGGGTTCGCCGGTCGCGCCGTGAAAGAGTGCGTCCGCGCCATCAAAAACCGCGCGCTCGCCTCGTTGCCCGTATCGCGAAGATAGCGCGTGCGATCCATCAGCAGCCCGGCATCGCTCGCCACCTGCGCTGCGACCGCGGCGTATTGCGTCTCGGCGTCCGGTGCGCGCGACTGGAGCGCGATTCGTGCCGCGAACGCCGGCTTGCGCGCTGCGCTCGCATAATAAAGCATCCGCGTCGCGTCGGCCAGCTTCTTGGCGATCAGCAGCGCGTCGATCCGTTTGTCGTAGTCGGTGAAGCTCAGCTGGGCGGTGAACCGCGACATGAGGTTGGCTTCGTCGTAAGCGCCAAGATCCGCCGACTCTAACGCCGACCGCGCCGCCGCTTGACCCTCGAGCGTCCGCCCCGTCGCCGCCAGCGCTTCCGCCAGCCGGGCAAAGCCATTGCCCGTCACCGGCTGCACCGACTGGAAGAAGCCGATCACCGTCGCCGCATTCTCGCCTGGCCGCATCGCCTTCTCGGCGGTCCGGCGCATGGCATTCTCGCCCGGCCAGCCCGGATCGGCCATGATGAAGCGCGCATAGTCGCTGAATGCATAGCCGTCGCTGCCGCGCAGGCGCCGCCAGTCCGACAGCGCATAGTCGATCTCGCTTCCCGAAGCGGCGTAGGAGGATACCGTCGGCACGCTCATCACCGGCACGAGCTCGGCCTGCATCGCCGCGCCAGCGGCGGTAGTGAGGAAGATCGGCACGAGAAAGGCAATGCGGCTCATGCTAGACATCCTGACTTAGCAGTCCTTATCAGGCCGTGAACAACAGCCCCATGAGCGACCCTATGGTTTCGCGCACTCGGCGGAAAGGAAATAATTGATGTTTTCCGGGTCGATACCGGCGCTGGTGACGCCTTTTGCGGCAGGCCGTGTCGATGAAGAGGCGTTCCGAGTCTTCGTCGAGTGGCAAATTGCCGAGGGCTCGTCCGGTCTCGTCCCGTGCGGCACCACCGGCGAAGTCGCCACGCTCTCTCACGAGGAACAGCACCGCCTGTTCGAGCTCGCCATTGACCAGGCGAAGGGCAGGGTGCCCGTCATCGCCGGTTGCGGATCAAACAACACCGCCACTGCGATCGAGCACATGCGCATCGCCGCCGACATGGGCGCCGATGCCGCGTTGATCGTGGTGCCTTACTACAACAAGCCGAGCCAGGCCGGGCTGCTCGCCCATTTCGAAGCCCTCGCCGCCGCCTCGACACTCCCGATTATCGTCTACAACGTCCCCGGCCGGACGGTCGCCGATATCTCGGTCGCGACACTTGCCGAAGTTGCCAAGCTCCACTCGGTCGTCGGCATCAAGGATGCCACCGGCAGCCTCGGCCGAGTCACCGCTCAGCGCCTCTCCTGCGGCTCCGATTTCAACCAGCTCAGCGGCAATGACGAGAGCGCCTTGGGCTTCAACGCGATGGGCGGGGTCGGCTGCATTTCGGTCAGCGCCAACGTCGCCCCGCGGTTATGCGCCGATTTCCAGCGCGCGACCCTCGAAGGCCGCTGGGCCGACGCACTCGCGCTTCAGGACAAGCTCTACCCGCTCCACGACGCGATGTTCGCCGACGCCTCCCCCGGCCCGGCGAAATACGCCCTCTCGCGAGTCCGACCCGGCTTCAGCACCGAACACCGCTTGCCGCTGACCGAGCCGTCGCCGGAAGCGAAGAAAGTGGTCGACGCAGCATTGGCGCATGCCGGACTGGCTTAGCCCACTGGCGCTGCCGCCTCCGCCCCCCTATCTGCCCCGGGTATGGGCAAGCCGCTTCCAACCCCGTTCGACAAGGTCAAGGTCGTCGCCGAGAACCGGCGCGCGCGCTATGACTATTATGTCGAGGAGAAGCTCGAGGTCGGCATCGAGTTGAAGGGCACCGAGGTCAAGGCGCTGCGGGTAGGCGAAGGTTCGATCGCTGAAAG
>JANMWM010000193.1:0-2831 GCA_031394005.1 Sphingomonas sp. | reverse complement strand
CCACAGGCCGGCGTCAGAGGCCACGTCGCTCGACCAGTCCGTCCACACCCAGCGTGAGCACCCGATCGGCGATCGCCGCGCTCGCAGTCGAGTGAGTCACCATCACCCCCGCCGCACCGTTTCCCCGGATCGCCTTCGCGAACAGCGACAACACGCGCGCGGCAGTCTCGGGATCGAGGTTGCCGGTTGGTTCGTCGGCGAGGATCAGTGAGGGTCGATGGACCAGCGCGCGCGCGATCGCGACCCGCTGCAACTCGCCGCCCGACAGGTCGCGCGCATAGCCGTCGCCGCACCCGCCTAGGCCAACCGCATCGAGCATTGCCTCGGCGCGCGCGTTCGCCGCGGCAGCGTCGGGCGAGACAAGCGCCAGCGGAAGCGCCACGTTCTGAGCGAGCGTCAGATAGGGCAGAATGTGGAAGGCCTGAAAGACGAAGCCGATCCGTTCGCGGCGCAGGCGGGTGCGCGCGTTCTCATCCAGTGTGCCAAGTTCGGTGCCGTCGATCGCAGCGCTGCCCGCGTCCGCGTCATCCAGTCCCGCCAGGATATTGAGCAGCGTCGACTTGCCGACTCCCGACTCGCCAATGATCGCGACCAGCTCGCTGGGAGCGACTGCGAGGTCGAGATTGCGGAACAGCAGTCGGGGTCCCGGAACCGACTTGCCGAGCGCGCGAACCGTGAGCAGGGAAGGACGTTCGGCCACGCCGGCTCCGTGAAGGAGTACCAGGCGCGCTGCAATACGTCCCTTTGGCACCGCGGGCGCTCAGCGAGGTTTGACAAATTTCAGCGTCATGCGGTCACTTTCGCCGATTGCGAGATAGCGGTCGCGGTCTTTTTCACCTTCGTCCAGCGTCGGCGGGAGGGTCCAAACACCCTTCGGGTAATCAGCGGTGTCTCGAGGGTTCGCATTGACCTGCGATTCTCCGACGAGGCGGAACCCTGCCGCAGTCGCCAGCTTCACGACGGTCGACCGCTTGAGATAGCCACTGGATTGCTCCAGCGCGCTGTCGCGACTTTCCGGAAGGCGGTGGTCAACGACACCAAGTGTGCCGCCGGGCTTCAACATCGTGAAGAAGGCCGCGAACACGCGCGGCGCGGTCTGGGGTCCGTCGAAGATGAGGTTGTGGACGTTCCGAAAGGTCAGCACGACATCCACGGAGCCCGGCGAGACATTGCTCTTGCCGGTTGCTGTGTCGATCGATGCCGAAGTCGCACCGGCGTAGCGGGTCGCTCCTCCGGCAAGGAGTTTCGTCAAGCTGGCCTGCGCCTTTGGCGTGCTGCCGGCGAGCGCAATATAATGCCCCCGCTGGTTGAGTAGTGGCGCGAGAATCTCGGTGTACCAGCCGCCGCTTGGCAGGAACTCAACCACGGTCTGCTGGGGCTTCATGCCAAAAAAGTTCAGCGTCTCGACAGGATGGCGATATTTATCGCGCAGCCGGTTCGCCCCGGTGCGGTGTGTATCGGCGACCGCTGCGACGATCGCGGAGTTGGCTGCGGTCGATCGCGCGACAAGTGGCGTCGCGCATAGCATCATGAGGGCGGAAGTGGCGAGGATCGAACGGATCATTTTGATCTCCGGCGGGGAAGGGTCAGCAGGTTCTCGCGGCTGGCGCTGCAGCGGCTGCAGTGGACTTCGGTCAGTGTTGCACGACGATGCCATCTCCAATTGACGCTGCTTCAAGCGGCGAAGCGAGGTCGAGCGCTAGTGTCCGCAATGAATTATACCAATTCGTTAGGCGCTACGACAGAATCGCGATGAGGATCGTAAGGCTGCCGAGTCCGAGCGACAACGGAACTCTCAAGCGAAGCCAGCCGGGCGGACTCACACCGCTCGCGGCCAATTTGTAATCGATACCGAGCGTTGCGATCAGCGATGCGCCCGTGAGCAACAAGCTTTGTCCGCGAGGCAGGCCGATTGCTAAGGCGGCGATTGATTCAAATGCGATCAGCGAAGGTATCACCGCGGCGATCCAGACGACCCAATGGACGTCGGTTTGTGTACGAGACGCAAGGCCCCACCACGCCCCGCCGATGAAACTCAAAATCGTGTTAGAATAAGCGACCGCAGCTCCCCCCGCAGCAGGACCGAACCTTGCAGGACCCGCAACTGCGATCACTGACAGCAAAATCTGTGGTGCGAGTCCTGCAAAGCCAAGCCATCGTGCCGAGGCGGGCAATGTCTGGCGCCCAGTTGGAAGCGCACGGCCCATTTTCTGTTCTCCAAAGCTCTCCAACTCGCCCGTCTCGTGGGGCCGGCGCCAATTGCACCAAACTTGATGTTGTTGTGGCAGCTTTTCATGTGTGTATTGACATGGCTTGCTCGTCGCAGCGCCGGCACGATTGAGAATATGGTGGTTCTATCCAGTTGCGGCAACGACGGACCGCACTAGCGCAATCAGCGCCGAGGCGACCGATGATCCTGCGAACGGACCCAAGAACATAACGAATAACAGCGTGCCGATCAGACGCATGATCGTCCGCTCCTGCGTGGCGCTGATCCTGGGCGGTAAAGCCGGCGGCGGATCGAACCCTCCGGGTGCAGGAGGCCATGCCTGGGAGTCAAAAAACATGACTCTACGATAACCGATTGTCAGTGCGCAGTCTGCTCAATTCTGATCGAAGGTCTGCGTCCGTAAATTTCATCTCCAAGGAGTAGCACAGCAACGTGCGAATGACGACGATACCTAGTTGTCTGGTTGCGGGACGTCATTGGGATCAGGTAGCATGGGCGATCGCTGAGTACGCTTGGCGCTTTCAACCTTTGATTGATGAGGTGCAGTGATGATGCTGATCCATCTCCAGGCACGAACGACGCCAACAGTGCGTGCGGAGAT
>JANMWM010000031.1:0-5234 GCA_031394005.1 Sphingomonas sp. | reverse complement strand
TGCTGCTCGCCTCCAACCCCTTCGCCCGCCTGTCCCCGGCGCCGGTCGAAGGGCAGGGGCTCAACCCGCTCCTCCAGGACCCCGGCCTCGCCTTCCACCCGCCGACACTCTACCTTGGCTACGTCGGCCTCTCTGTGGCGTTCAGCCTCGCCGTCGCCGCACTCCTCACGAGGCAAGTTGGTCCGCTCCTCGCCCGAGCGATGCGCCCGTGGGTGCTCGCCGCATGGATATTTCTCACGCTCGGCATCACCGCGGGCAGCTACTGGGCCTATTACGAGCTCGGCTGGGGCGGTTGGTGGTTCTGGGACCCAGTCGAGAACGCCAGCCTGATGCCGTGGCTCGCCGCCACCGCATTGCTCCACAGCCTCAACGTCCTCGCCGCCCGCGGCGGCCTTCGCGCCTGGACGATGATGCTCGCCGTCGTCGCGTTCAGCATGTCGATGCTCGGCACCTTCCTCGTCCGGTCGGGGATCCTCACCTCGGTCCACGCCTTCGCCGTTGACCCGACCAGAGGCGCGTTCATTCTCGCCCTCCTCGCGCTCTACATCGGCGCCGCGCTTATCCTGTTCGCCGCGCGCATCGGCACCGTCCGCGAAGGCGCACGCTTCGCCATCTGGAGCCGCGAAGGCGGTCTGGTCGCCAACAATCTCCTGCTCTCGGTGATCCTCGGCATCGTCTTCGACGGCACGCACTACCCGCTGCTCGCAGAGGCGATGACCGGCGAGAAGCTGTCGGTCGGTCCGCCCTATTTCAACGCCACCGTCGGCCCGCTCGCGCTGCTCCTCGTCGCCTTTCTCCTGTTCGCCCCGCTGCTGCGCTGGCGTCATGATGCCAGGCCCAAGCCCGCCCGCATTCTCCCCGGCGCGGCGGCCGCACTGCTCGCCTTCGCGCTGACTTTCGCCGTCCCCTCGATGACCCTCCTCCCGCGCCTCGCCCTTGCGCTCGCCGGAGGTCTTGCCATCGCCAGCCTTCTCCCGCTCGCTAGACGCAACCTTCGCCGTACGCCGGTCGCGACCTGGGGCATGGCCCTCGCCCACTTCGGGGTCGCCGTCGCCATCGCCGGAATGGCGATCGATTCAAGCTTCACCGTCGAAAAGCTCGCAGCCGCGCACGAAGGCGAAACCCTCGCCGTCGGTCCGTGGGCAGTGACCTTCGCCAGCCTCGACCCGATCGCCGGCCCCAACTGGACCGCGATCGAAGCCGGCCTCGACGCGTCGCGAGGGGGCGATCGCATCTTCCTTCATCCCCAAGCGCGAAGCTTCTTCAACCCCCCGACCGAAACCAGCGAAACCGCCATCGCCACAGTCTGGGACGGCCAGCTCTACACCGTGCTCGGCAAGCAGAACGACGACGGCCGCTGGCAGCTGCGGCTATGGTGGAAGCCGTTCGTCACCCTAATCTGGCTCGGCGGCGCGCTGATCGCACTGGGCGGCACACTTGCGCTCCTCGGCCGCCTGGCGCGCGACTGGCGGCGAGGCAGGGGCGAGACCGTCTCCGACCCGGCAGCCGAATGGCGGCGGCGATGAAGGGCTTCGTCCGCTTCGTTCCCATCGCGCTATTCCTTGCGATCGTCAGCGTGCTGGTATGGCGGCTCGCCCACCCCGGCGATGCGCTCATCCGCTCGAAGCTTACCGACCGCCCCGTTCCCGCCTTCACGCTTGCCGCCGCCGCGCCCGGCAAGCCCGGTCTCGCCACCACCGACCTTGCCACCGGCAAACCGCATCTCGTCAACCTCTTCGCCAGCTGGTGCGTCCCCTGCATCGCCGAAATGGCGCTGCTCAAACAGCTCGCAGCCGAAGGCGTCCCGATCGTCGGCATCGACATCCGCGACCGCCCCGACGCGCTCGCTCGCTTCCTCGACAATAATGGCGATCCGTTCGTCGCGATCGGCGCCGACAGCGACAGCGTCGCGCAAATGGCGCTCGGCTCGTCGGGCGTCCCCGAAACCTTCGTCGTCGACGGCCGCGGCATCATCCGCCGCCAGTATATCGGCGGGCTGACCGATTCCGACCTGCCACGGTTCCGCGCCGCGCTCGCCGAGGCCGCGCGATGAAGCGCCTCCTTCTGGCCCTTGCGCTCATCGCAAGCCCCGCGCTCGCCGACAGCGACCTCGCCCAACCGCGCTGGGCCAACGAGCAGCTCCCCGACCCGCGCCAGGAAGCCGCCGCGCAGAATCTCATTGGCAGCCTGCGCTGTCTCGTCTGTCAGGGGCAGTCGATCGCCGACAGCGACGCCGACCTCGCGGGCTCGATGCGCGCGATGGTCCGCACCCGCATCGCCGCGGGCGAGCGCCCCCAGGCAATCCGCGCCTGGCTGATCGCGCGCTACGGCAATTGGGTCAGCTTCACCCCTCCGGTCGAGCCGCTGACCTGGCCGCTATGGGCCGCGCCGCTGGTCTTGCTTCTTGGTGGACTGTGGCTCGCGCGAAACCGCTTCGCAAAACGGCGATGACCGGCTGGCTGATCCTGCTGGCGCTCCTGGGAGCAAGCCTCGCCCTGCTGTTCGCGCTCAAACTGCGCGGCTCGACGCTGACCCTCGCCGCTGCCGCACTGGTCTTCGGAGCGGCCGGCTATGCGCTCCAAGGCCGCCCCGGCCTCCCCGGCATCCGGCACAGCGCCGCTGACGTCGCACCCCCGCTAGCCCTCACCGGCGCGCGCCACGCCCTGTTCGGCACCTTCACCCCCGCCGAGCGCTGGATGATCCTCGCCGAAAGCTATGCCCGCAGCGGTGACACCATGGGCGCCTCCGGTATCCTCCGCTCGGCAATCCGCCAGTACCCGCGCGACCCCGAACTTTGGACCGGCTACGCCAACGCGCTGGTCGATCACGCCCACATGCTCACTCCCGCCGCGCGCCTCGCCTTCGGCCGCGCCACCGCGCTGTCGCCGGACACCCCCGGCCCGCGCTTCTTCCTCGGCCTCGCCCTGCTCCGCTCGGGCGACCGCGCTGGCGCGCTCGAGCAATGGAGCGCGATCCTCGCCGCCGCACCGCCGACCGCCAGCTGGCGCCCGATGGTCGAGGGCGGGGTCCGGCTTGCGGCAGGCGGCGCACTTTAAAGCGACGCTAAGCGTGCGTTAGCCATGGTCGGAACCAGTGCAGTCCAGAACCGACCAGTGCATCCCAAGTCAGGCAGCCGCCTCGAACGGCAGGTCGAGCGCCTCGGCGACCGCCTGATGACGGATCTTGCCCCCCGACACGTTGAGCCCGTTGGCGAGGTGAGGATCCTCCGCCATCGCCTTCTCCGCGCCGAGGTTGGCGAGCTTAAGCGCGAACGGCAGCGTCGCGTTGTTAAGCGCGAAGGCGCTTGTCCGCGCGACCGCGCCCGGCATGTTCGCCACGCAATAATGGATTACCCCGTCGATCGTATAAACCGGGTCGGCATGGGTCGTGGCGTGGCTCGTCTCGAAGCATCCCCCTTGGTCGATGGCGATGTCGACCAGCACACTGCCGCGTTTCATCGTCTTGAGCATCGCCCTGGTAACCAGCTTGGGCGCCGCCGCCCCCGGCACCAGCACCGCCCCGATCACCAGTTCCGCCTCCTGGACCGCCTGGGCAATCGCCGACTTCGACGCGAAAGCAGTCTTGATCGTGCTCCCGAAATGCATATCGAGCTCGGCCAGCCGGTCGTTGTTGATGTCGTAGATCGTGACATCAGCGCGCTGCCCCGTCGCGATCTGCGCCGCGTTGATCCCGGCGACCCCGCCGCCGAGGATCGCGACCTTGGCCGGCGCCACGCCCGGAACCCCGCCGAGCAGCACCCCGCGACCGCCCTGCTCCTTCTCGAGATAATGCGCGCCGACCTGGATCGACATCCGCCCCGCGACCTCGCTCATCGGCTTGAGCAGCGGCAGCGCGCCCGACCGCGACGTTACCGTCTCATAGGCGATGCACGTCGCGCCCGACTGCATCAGCCCTTCGGCCTGCGGCTTGTCCGCGGCGAGGTGGAGGTAGGTGAACAGCAAATGCCGCGGCTTGAGCATCGCGATCTCGCCCGGCTGGGGTTCCTTGACCTTGATGATCATGTCCGCGCCGGCAAACACCGCCGCCGCGTCGGGAAGGATCGTCGCCCCGGCCTTTTCATAGGCGCTGTCAGGAAAGTCGATGCCCATCCCCGCGCCTCTCTCGACCACCACCTCATGACCCGCGTGAACCAGCTCGGCGACGGACGCCGGGGTCAAGCCGACGCGATATTCGTGATTCTTGATTTCCTTTGGCACCCCGACGCGCATCTGACGTTCACTCCATGATGAGGTTTCGCCGCGCCTATAAGCCGCCCTCGTGCCTTTGTCCCGTGCGATTGCGGGCGGCGGGCGTCGGTGCTAAGCGCGCGTCGCGATGAACATTACCGCCACCGGCGGGGCCGTCGCCGATGCCCCGGAGGATGCCGCGCACGGCCACGCCCAGGGCAGCCTTACCAAGCTGACTGTCGGTGCCGTCGGAATCGTCTTCGGCGACATCGGGACGTCGCCGATCTACGCCTTCCGCGAGACCTTCGTCGGGCACCACAAGCTCGTCCCCGATGCGCTCCACGTCTATGGCGTGCTAAGCCTGATCTTCTGGTCGATGATGATCATCGTGTCGTTGAAGTACGTCACGATCATCATGAAGGCCGACAACAAGGGCGAGGGCGGCAGCCTGGCCCTCCTCGCGCTTATCAACCGCTCGACCACCGACACGCGCAAATGGGCCAAGGGCATCGTCCTGCTCGGCGTGTTCGCGACCGCTCTATTTTACGGCGATAGCATGATTACCCCGGCGATCTCGGTGCTCTCCGCGGTCGAGGGGCTGACCACCGTTCAGCCAGCGTTCGAGCCGTTTGTCGTCCCGACCGCGATCGCCATCCTGATCGGCCTGTTCCTCATCCAGTCGCGCGGCACCGCCAAGGTCGGGCTGTTCTTCGGCCCGATCATGCTGGTCTATTTCGTCACGGTGGCGGTGCTCGGCATGATGCACATCGTCGATCATCCGGCGGTGATCTACCAGGCACTCAATCCGCTGAACGGCTTTTTCTTCTTCTCAGAAGCACCGGTGCGTGCGTTCGTCGCGCTGGGCTCGGTCGTCCTCGCGGTGACCGGCGCGGAGGCGCTCTATGCCGACCTCGGGCATTTCGGCAAACGGCCGATCCAGACAGCCTGGCTTTTCATCGTATTGCCGTCGCTGGCGCTGAATTATCTGGGGCAGGGGGCATAGGTCATCGCCGATCCCCGGGCGGTCGAAAACACCTGCTTCCTGAT
>JANMWM010000010.1:0-25742 GCA_031394005.1 Sphingomonas sp. | reverse complement strand
ACCATCTGCGGTCGGGCAAGTGCACGGAACAGCGGATCGGCCATCAGCCGGCGACCGAGCGTATGCCACCGACGATCGACGCCGCGCCGAACAGGATGAATAGCCCGATGACGACCGTCGCACCATATTTCCAGTTGATGCGGCCGGTCAGCATCATGAAGCCGACCGCCGCGACCGCGATCACGGCGACGGCGGTCGCGACATTGCCAAGCAAGGTGCCCTGGAGCCAGTCAACCGCGCCGACGATTGGGCCCGATCCGGCGGGATCAGGGGCGGCATATTGCGCGTCGGCGCGGGCCGCGGCGAAAAAGGCGATCGCGGCGGCGGGGATGAACTTTTTCAAAGTGACGGTACCTCGATGAGCATGAGATCGACACGACGGGCGACCGGCGTTGCGACGATTTTCCGGAGCACGGGCGGGGCAGGGGTGCCCTGGTAGCGCGACAGGATCTGCGCGACATAGGCTTGGGTTTCGGCATAGGGCGGAATTCCGCCCCAGCGAAGCACCGCGCCCGGCCCCGCGTTGTAAGCAGCGAGCGCAAGCGGGACGCTCTGGAAACGCGAAAGCTGCCGCGCCAGATAGCGCGCTCCGCCGTGGAGGTTGGCGTCGGGATCGAGCGGATTGATCCCCATCTCGGCCGCGGTCGAAGGCATGAGTTGCATCACGCCGAGCGCGCCCTTGGGACTGACCGCATTCTGGTGGCCGCGCGATTCGGTCCAAGCAACCGCGCGCAAAAGGTGAACGTCGAGCCCCTCGGCCTTGGCGGCCTGCTCGTAGCGATCGACCTCCGGAAGGCGAACGCTGACGGTCGACCCGAAATCGCCAGCGGCATCGTCGCCAACGAACCGGGTCGGCTTGGCATAGGTCCTCGCAGCGCCGTCGTCGCCGATTTCGATAACTTGGGCCTGAGCAGGCGCGGCAAAGGATAAGGCCGCGAGACCTAGCCAGAAGACAAACCGCCGTGGGGAATCAATTTGGTCAGCCATAAGCCTCATTCCATGTGATCCTGCTTGTAACCCGGCGTCGGGGTCAGCGAAACCATTGTCGCGAGAATTGCGACCGCGGTCAGCCAGCTGGCCAGCACCTTCACGCCAATGCCCCAGCCGCGGACGACTATCGGGCGGCCGACGGCGAGCAGCAATACGCATGGCAGTGCGATCGCGAGGTCGCTTGCTTTACCCGCCACCGCGGTCACCGCGCCGGCCCAAAGTCCGGCATTGGCAGCTGCGGCAAGGAACAGCGCCGGTGGCAGGTCGAGCGGACGATGGACCAGCGCGGCGGTGGCGATTACACTCAGCCAGCAGGCGACGAAGATCGGTTCGATCCATCGCGTGGGCGGCCCTGCCCACCACGTGACCAACGCGACGATTGCCATCACGCCCGCAGCGATGAGCGCGCGGCGGAGCGGGATGAAGGCGAGCGCCACGCCCAGCGCGGCGATCAGGATCGCCGGAGGAAGGAAGCCACCCCTCATCGCGTAGCGGTCCACAGGAAGCTGAGCCCAATCGCAAACACCACGCCGCCGAGCCCGCGCAGAACCGTTTCGCCCCGCGGAAGTGTCGCGAGCGAACCGATGGCGATCCCCGCAACGTGAAGCGAGCCCGTCGCCAGCACGAAGCCGAGGCTGTAGCCGATCGGGTCCGCAGCGGAGGGCAGTTCGATGCCGTGGGCATAGCCGTGAAATAGAGCGAACAGCCCGACCACCGCGCAGGCGATCCAGGTCGGCGCTTTGACCGCGCCGAGGATCAGCGCGCCAAGCACGCAGACCGAAACCGCGATACCGATTTCGACAGGAGGCAGGCCGACGCCGGCCATGCCGATCCCTGCGCCGACGGCCATCATGATTGGGAACACCATTGGCAGTAAGTAGATCAGCGGCTTGCCAAGAAAATATCCCCACAGGCCGACCGATACCATCGCTAGCATATGGTCTGGCCCAGTTAAGGGGTGCTCGACACCGGCAATGAACCCGCCAGGCAGACCTGTTCCTGCATGCGCTAGTGCGGGATCAGTAATTATTATCAGCGAGACACCAGCAATCAATCGCGCTAATACTGACCATATTCGGAATAAGGAACGATGCGGATGCGTGGGTTTGTTGCAACGATCATCGGCTTGTCGCTCAGCGGTACCGCAGCCGCTCACGACTTCTGGCTGCAGCCGCGAAGCTGGCAGACCGCGCCCGGCACTCCGCTGCCATTCATCGTCGAGGTCGGGCATGGTGCGTTCCGCCAGCAGTGGGGCGCGGACGGCGGCCATTTGCTGGCTCTCAACGATCTGGCGCGCGGTGGGGCGGTCGGCGTCAAGGCGTTGTTCAAGCCCGGCGGCGAAGTCCCGCACCTCACGCGTACCTTCCGGCGTGAAGGATTGCACATCGTCAGCTTGGTTTCGACTAACGCGCCAAGTGACCTGCCGTCGATCCGCTTCAATGATTATATCAAGGCCGAGGGACTTAGCCCCGCGATCGAGCTGCGCACGCGCACTGGCGCGATGAACAGCAATGGTCGCGAACTGTATAGTCGACGCGCGAAGGCTCTCGTTGAAGTCGGACGGCAAACCTCGCGAGACGACGCTCTCGCCACGCATCCGCTCGGCCTCACGCTCGAGATCGTCCCATTGCGGAATCCCTATTCGCTGGGCGGCGATCATGTCCTCCCCCTCCAGATACTTTATGAAGGCCGACCTTTGTCCGGCGCCTTGGTGAAACTCACCAATCTCGAATTCGATGCCAGGCCTCTGCGCATGGTCCGCTCTGATGCATCGGGACGAGCCAGTTTCGAAATACCGCCCGTGGGATCGTGGCTCGTCAACGTAATCTGGACAAAGCCGGTTGCATCGCGCGACACGGACTTCCTGACCACTTTTTCGAGCCTGACCTTCGGCTACGCGGCGAAGCGCAGTCGGTAAGTGAGAGCCCGGTGATCAATTGACCACCGGGCTCTCATTGCTTGTTAACAGACGATGTCGATTGGCTCGTTGGTCAGCGAGACCGGAACAATGTCGCCGTCGTTCACGCTGGCCGGCTCCGAGTTCATCGATGCGCGAAAGTCGATACCGAACTGAACTCCGAACTTATCCTCCTGAGCGGTCTTGACGACAATTGGCGGAGCTATGACCGAATCAGATCCTCCGCCACCGCCCCCGCACGCAGCGAGCGGAAGGGCGAGCGCAGTGCCAAGCAGGGCGCGTTGTATCAGTTGCTTCTTCGTCATGCGATTTTCCTTACCTTACAGCTCAAATTCGCAAGACGACATTACGGCTGGTTCTGCGGACGCGGCGAGCCACGCAGCGGCGCGCCGAGATATGGAAACGCCTGCGTTAGATAGGCTCCGGTTGCACTGCTTGGTGCGCCATCAGTGAAGGGAACCTGACCCGATGGGGCATCTGAAGGCTTACATAAACCAAGATCGATCAGGTTTGAATTTACTGGCACCGGATAGCACAGGCGACCCATAGCAACTCGAAGGACGACGTCGACCACGTTATCGCCAGGGCGACGACCGTTAGGGAAGCCGGCCAGATCGTTACCGGCAACGCCCAGCGAACTCTGGGCAGCCGCGGGGGTCGGATTCACCATCGTGTTAAGACGAAGCATCTCGGAAGCCGTGACCGCCGGAAGTTGGTTCAACGACTTAATACCAGTCAGGAAGGTCGCCACAAGATCGTTACGCGGGAAGTTCGTCGGCGCTTTAATCCCGGCGGAGCCGAACAACACCTCGAGTATCGCCGGAAAGGTCGGATTGGTGACATAGTCAGCCAAAGCGCCATCCTGGGTCGGCTTAGCAGCGTTGAACAAATCCTTCTGCGGCAAGCCGATTACAAGCTCGTTGACCAACGGCATGCCGAGACGCGAAACCTGCGTATAGGCGCCGCCCGAAAGCGTTGGGTTCTTGTAACTCGGGTTCGGCTTGAACAGCTTGGCCTGGGGTAAGCTTGCTGTCGACCAAACACCAATAACGCCATTGGCCGACGGCGCTGAGCCAACCAGGCACGTCGTCGGAACTTCAAGCGCCAGCGTCGTGACATTCATCTTTCCGATCAGCTCTTGGTTGGCATCGCTCGGCGTAATGCTACCTTCGATCGGCACGAAATTGACCAGATCGAAGATCGGTCCAAGATTGACAGCGAACGCCTCTTGACGCTGGCCAGCGAATAGGCGGCCCTGGCCAGAACAGCCTGGTATGTTCACATTATAAATGAACTGGTTGGCATAGGCCGGATAGTTCGGGACCGACTTGTTACCGGCATTGTCGAATGGCTTGACGAAGGTTGATCCGCCCCCACTAGCATTGGTCACGGCTGCACGGGTTCCAGATCGGCGATCGCCAGTGACCAAAGTCAAAGTATACTGCTCGTCCTCGCCGAGGTTGGCGTCGAGAGGCGCGGAAATCGGGCCGATGTGCCGAAGCGCGATCGGCAGCACCTTGCCGCCTACGGTCACCGTCTTGCCAGTATCAGCTTTCAGTGTGTTGCTGAACTTGAACTGAAAGGTCAAATGTTCTTTGGCATCGCCAGCATTGTCTACGTGAATCTCGTAGATCGCATCCGGATCCATGGTGAAATAATTGGGTCCCCCGCCTGGATCCTGGAAGGGCTGGAAATTCGAGATCAATGTCGTGTAACCGGCGCGTCCGGCCTCATAGCTCTGGAAAGCGTAAACGTCGGTGTTATCGACCTTTGGCATCTTCGTGGTGCCGGGCGCTTCGCGGTGGCTGGACGCCATTGCCGTACTGGCGATGCACATCGATACCAAGCCAATGGCGGTCGTAATCCTAAAGCTACTCGTCATTATTAAGCCTCCCGTGGCGCGCATTTTCTTTGGTGAAATACGGACCACTGGCGGGGAAGTTGCAAACGTCTGCGAACATTTCGGCATAACGTTAAGATAATTGATCGATCAAGGGTTCGAAAACCGGGGAGAACAGCTATCCGGCACATTTCCAAGGCAGGCTGCGGAGGGTGTCAGGAGGTCGGACCAGCGCCAAGTCCCCGACCCGATTACGAGTGTCGTCGTGCGCCCCTGCTCGGGGATAGCAATAAACTGCGGACCGCCTATTGGCGCGGCGCGACAGTCGGGCGACGCGTCGGCGATTACCTGTTCGACGACCCGTCGAAGCGAGGCGGTAGCCGGCGGAGCGACCGATCCCGGAGCAGTTGCCAGCCACTGGCCATTCCACAGCATCACCGCATCGGCCGACGTCCGGTAAGCGGGCGGGAGTGCGGCAAGTTCGGCCATTGCCCGAGGATCCCCGGCGATGGATTCGGCCGTGCGAACTGCCAGCGCGCAGCCACCGGCATCGCCCGCTTGCGGCGCACCTGTCCCCGCGGGCAACGGATTTAGTGCCGCGGGCGGGGTGGGTAGCAAACTTGGCATGATAATCGCTCTCACGGGGATGACGATCGGTGGCGGCGGTTTCGTCTTGGTAGGCGGGGTCGCAGCATTCGCGCCAGTGGAGAGCGAGATAAGCGTGAGACCGCGGCCGCGATCGCGGTCTGCTGACACCGACGGCGGGCGGGTGACGAGCCACAGCAACAAGAGCAGATGGATGGCGATGATTGCGATCAACACGCTGCCACGCTCGATGCGCTCGCGTCGGCGCATGAGCAAAGTAGGCAATGGAGGTCCAGGGGATTGCATCGAAAGAACCGCGTAATCGTCCGGGCATCGCGCCGGCAAGTCTATTCGAACCGACGGTCGCCTGATGCGGCAATCACTTTTAGGAGGTCTTTTGCCAACTGAGTTTTGGTTATTGTTGTGCGACCTTCATCGCCTGGCGCGGTCAGCACCAGTCTATCCGTTTACAGCAAGCCGTCCAACCGGCGGAGCGCAGCAGCGCCGTCACCCCGGTCAGCACTTGCTAGTCGTCAGTTCCGCACGTCGGCGCTGTTCGGTCAGCGCCATTCCGTAGAGAAATGACTTGTCGCGACTAAACGGCTCGGCAATTTCGTTCGCAGTGCGCCAGATGCGGCGATCGGGCTGGTCGAAATGTCGATTGCCGTAGATGTGAATCGAGCCGGACAGCGTGCTGGTCGGGTTCTCGATGTCATGGATGAGATCGGGCGGAAGCATCGCCACTTCGCCCGCCGCGATAACCCGGCGATCGACGACAATCAGGCCGCCGTCCTTTTCCTCGTATACGTTGAATGCCTCGGCGCCAGCGTAGACGCCGATCACCCCCCAGGTGGCATGGTCGTGCGGTACTCCCCAAAGATGCGGCGGAAAAGAGAGCTGGTAAATCGTCAGGTCTTCTTCGTTCAGTAATATCTGAGCCATGGAGCGAGATTTGGGACCGGCGTCCCTGCGGACGTCTAGTGCAGTGGCAAGCGCGTCCGGTTGGGTCACGGCGCGGCTGAGCAGATCCGCAATCCGATTCGGCGCGTCTTGCAGGTGACGAACGAAACAACAGTCAGCCACGAGGTCGTCAAGGTCGAAGCTCATCGGCACTTGGCCGTCGACGCAGGCTGAAGGTCAAGCATTAAGCGTTGCCTCGGTTAGATATCTTGCGATCACGTCTTCCATCAGGGATTGCCGCATTCCCTCAAGCAGCGACGGATTGTCCGCAACCAACGTCTGCCAGCAACGGATCACCAACGCCGGGGGTAATTCTGGCCACATTACGAAGGGCCTCGGGCTGAAGTACGTCGACCCAGTCATAGCCGATCTTGAGCAAGCCATCAGCCTGGAACTGGTTGATGATCTTGTTGATCTGGACAGTGCTCCGACCGAGCGATCGGGCAAGGACCCGCTGGCCGATCGGCAAGCTGAAGCGGCCATTTTCACACCAGCCGGCGCGAAGCGAGCGCTCGTAAAATTCGGTCAGGAGATTGGCGACGCTGCGGGTTGTGCAGCCGGTCGTCAGTCGCGTCAGATGATCGATCAGCAAAAGGCGATAGTCGCGTCCGCTTCGAGCAATCATCGCCGCCGACTTCGGCGTGGTGGTCGGCCCTTCCTGCATCAGCGGCGAGGCACTGACCGTCCTGAGAGGCGTAAGACTGACCACCTCGCAGCATCCCGGCTCGAACAGGCTGGGAACGATGAAATCGCCCGGCAAGAGGAACAGGAAGATTAATCGCTGGCCGTCGCCGGCATATCTCAGCCACCCCGCCCAGCCGTTGGTGATGAGGCGGACCCCGTCGATGGCGCTTAGAACGGTGTTGGCCGGATCGTGGCGTGCGCTTCGCCATAGGCCGAGAATTGTCGCCTGTTCGATGACATCGGTCGAGCCGTCCGTGATCGATCGGACAAGTCGCTCAAGGCTGCCACGCTCGGCGCGCTGCTGATGGATCTTCAGACTTCGCCGCGCGAGCAATGCCGCGGGTAGTGCGGCCGTCGCCGTAATGAAGGACCCGTCTGGCGTTAAAGAGGAATCGATTTGGGAGATATGCAATTCGTTCCGCGCAAGGGCAATAGTTGGCCTCCTAAATCGTTCAGGCGCCGGATCGGTTCCAAGAAAACTTCCCGCCAAGACTACAACCGGACGGATACGCTAGCTAGGTTTTTTGCATCGGCTAACTTGCGTTAACCGGTGTGAGGGGCAGCCGCGACCGCTCAGACGATGAAACTCGCGAGCAAGGCGAAGTTCAAGCAGATTAGCGTTCCCGCGATGGCCCACGTGGCACGCGTCACAAGGCGCGAATTGACGAGAGCGCCCATCTTTGCCTTATCGCTCGTCATGCGGATCAGGGGGACGACGGCGAAGGGCAATTGCAGACTGAGGACGACCTGGCTCGCGATGAGCAATTTTGTCGCGCCGGTGTCGCCCGCGATAATGACCACCGCGACAGCGGGAACGATCGCCAGCGCGCGGGTAATGGTACGGCGAATCCACGGGGTCATCTTCAGATCGAGAAAACCTTCGGCGACGATTTGCCCCGCCAATGTCCCGGTGACAGTCGAATTCTGTCCGGCGGCAAGCAGCGCCGCGGCGAACAGGACGCTGGCGGCGCTCGCCCCGAGCATCGGAGACAATAAATGATAGGCGCTGGCCAGGTCGGCGATATCGGTTCGCCCGGCGACGTGGAAAGTCGAGGCGGCGAGGATGAGGATAGCGGCGTTTACAAACAAGGCGAGCGTCAGGGCGATTGAACTGTCGATCGTCGCCAACTTGACCGCCTCGCGCTTGCCGGCTTCAGTCCGCTCGAAGCGTCGCGTCTGCACGATTGACGAATGGAGATAGAGGTTGTGCGGCATTACGGTCGCACCAACGATACCGATCGCCAAGTAAAGCATTTTCGGATCGGTGAGCAATTGAGTAGTCGGGACTAGGCCGTGAGCGACCCCGGCCCATGCAGGGTGGGATATCGCCAGCTCCCACGCGAGACAGCCGCCGATGACGACCAGCAAGGTGATGATGAAGGCTTCGAGCTTGCGGAAGCCCCTGTTCTGGAGCGCGAGGATGAGGAATACGTCGAAGCCGGTCAGTACGACCCCGCCAGCGAGCGGAAGCCCGAACAGCAACTTGAGTGCGATCGCTGTGCCAAGAACCTCGGCGAGGTCGCAGGCGACGATTGCAAATTCGCACAGCGCCCACAGCATGAGATTGGTGCGGCGCGAATAGGTTTCGCGGCAGGCCTGAGCGAGATCAAGGCCGGTGGCGATGCCGAGTTTCGCCGCCAGCGCCTGCAATACCATGGCCAGCAGGCCGGCAAACAGGATGACCGACAGCAGCGAATAGCCATAGGCCGATCCGCCGGCGAGATCGGTCGCCCAATTACCGGGGTCCATGTAGCCGACGGCGATCAGATAGCCCGGTCCGGCAAAGGCGGCGAGCTTGCGCAAGAAACCTCTGCCGCGCGGGACAGAGATTGAACGATGGCTTTGCCCGAGCGATCGTCGTCCGCCGGCCGGGAGGTGCTCTGGAACCGCCGCCACCGCCACCGGGTCGATCGCGACCGTTGGAGGTGGCGGCATGTTCGTCTCCACAGAATATTCTTCCCGCGCTAACGTCTGCTTTGGCCGTAAGGGTTCCCGCGCGACGGATTTCTACCCAACTGTATAATTAAATTAGCACCAGACAGCAAATCGGCCTTTCCTCGAAGGCAAGATCGGAACGGTCGCGCTTCAGCGACATAAAGAGTGCATCCTATATTCAAACATAGGGCGCTCCCGATAGTGATTTGCCAAGTAGAAACCATGCTTTCAGCAATCGGGTTACTCAGTCAACGGCACTTGATGCGCGCCATGTCGGCGAATCTCGTGGGAGTCGGTGCAATGGGGGCGAGCGGTTGCGCCCGGATTATTCCGCAGGGACTTGGGTTGGCCTTGACGCCCAGCCTGATTGCCGATCCGGTTGTCTTCAACTTCGCGCTCAACCTCGAATATCTCGAGGCTGAATATTATCTTCGCGGTGTCACCGGACAGACGCTCGACCAGGCGACCGGAACTAACCTTGGCGGCACCGTTCGCGGGGGTCGGCAGGTGAATTTCATCAGCCCAGTGCGCAAGGCATTCGTCGAGGACATCGCGCGTAATGAGCTGGCACACGTCAACTTTTTGCGCACAACAATGGGCAGTCGCGCCATCCAGCGACCGACGATTGATCTCGATGCCGGCTTTCATGCCGTCGCCCAGGCGGCAGGTATCGGTGGGTTTGATCCCTTTGCAAACGAGACTAATTTCTACGTCGGTGCCTATCTTTTCGAGGACGTCGGGGTAACCACTTACAAGGGCGCGGCTGCGCTTATCCAGGATCCGGGCATCCTGACTTCGGCGGCTGGCATCCTCGCAGCAGAAGCCCATCACGCGGGCGTCATCCGTTCGGTGCTTTACAGAATCGGGGGAACGGGGATCGCGGCGGCGAATTCGATCTCGAACCTTCGCGATACGCTCGATGGGCCCGATCAGCAGGATCAGGGTCTGACGATCGACGGTCGCGCCAATATTGTCCCTGCCAACGAGAACAGCATCGCCTTCGGCCGCACGCCGCAGCATGTCCACAACATCGTTTATGGGACGCCGCAGCAGAGCGCGCGGTCGGGCGGCTTCTTTCCCGACGGGACCAATGGGCGACTGACGACAAGCTGATGGAAATAATCGACGATCATCCGCAGCTGGCGCTCAACGATTAATCGTCGAACGGATCGCCGCTGCGGTGATCGCCAACGAGGAATGCGTCGGCGACAAGCCGGAGCGGCGCGATGTCGACGTCGCGTTGGCGGGTGTCGGTGAGTTCGATGAAGCGGGCATAGAGTGCGGGATATTCGCCTTCGTCGTTGGTCGGCTGCGGTGCGCCGCTGATCGTCAGACTGTTACCGCCATCGCCGAGGATGATCGGTCCGGCGGCGGTATCGATTTCGATATCCCAATGTTGTGGACCGGTCTGGCGAAAGTCGAAGCTGGCGGAGATCGGGGTTCCCGAGGCCGTCTCGAGTGAGAGTTGGGCGGCGATCGGGGCGGCGCGGTTGCTGGGGACTTCGAGCGTGGCGTTGATCAGCCGAACAGGCTCGGGAAGGATTTCGGTTAGAATCGACAGGGCGTTGATGCCGGGGTCGAACACACCGAAGCCGCCGGGCTGCCAGATCCACTCCTGTCCCGGGTGCCAGACGCGGACGTCTTCCTTCCAGATAATACGGACCGCACGGATGTCGGCGGTCGCGAGCGCGGCACGGCCGGCGGCGACGCCTTTGCCATGACGCGAGTGCCACGAGGCGAACAAGGTGACGCCTTGCGCGGCGGCGAGGTCGTCGAGTGCCTGGACTTCGGCGAGCGTCGCGCCTGGGGGCTTTTCAAGGAAGACATGCTTGCCGGCGAGGAGCGCGGTGCGGGCGGCGGTGTAGCGCGCCTGGGGCGGTTGGCACAGGATGATCGCTTGGATAGAGGGTTCGGCGGCGAGCATGGCGTCGAGGTCGTGGTAGCTGGCGATGCCGTCGGCACTGGCGTTGCGGCTGGCGGTGGCGACGAGGATCAGTGCGGGGTTGGCGGCAATCGCGGGGAGGTGCTGGTCGCGCGCGATCTTGCCGAGGCCGACGAGCCCGAGGCGCAAGGGGGCGGTCATCGGTTCGCCGGAGCGGCGCGTGGGCCCGATGAAGGATGGCCGCCAAGGGCGACAAACACGTCGTCGTGCGCCTTGGCGCCTCGGCAATCGTCGCCCGATGCTACGAGGCAATAATAGCCCCCGGGGCGAACGATCCACGCGCCTTCGACGAGGCGACGGTATTCGTTGGAGTCGTCGCTCTTGACCGGGGCTAGCAAGAGTGTCGGGGTACTTCTGGACGCGAACTCCTGCACCTTAAGATCATGGCCCGCGGACGGATCGTCGAACGCTATCGGGTCGATATTTTCCAATCCAGGGCCGCATTGAAGTGGGCGGCCGTCGTCGGCGAAGGTCCCGGCGAGACGGTTGGATGTACCGACGGGGTCGGCGGATTGAGTCGCGTAGACATAATAGAAAACATCGGTCGCTCGGATCGCGGTGGGGTCAGGGAATTTGTGGTCGATGAACCGATTACTGTCGCGCGGCGTGGGGCTTGCGGCGCCGAGCAACAGGGCGAGAAGTGATGGGATGATGTGCATTTCGCCAATTTAGCCGGGAGCGAACTATTGGCAATGCGCGGACGCCGCCTTTTATTCCCCGCCGATCAGGTCCCCCTCCAACGCGACTTCATAGGGCGCGTCTTTGTTGAAGTTGCCGTCCGCGTGGAGCTCCCGCCGCTCGACGAAGCGCAGCGCCCAAAAGGGATGGATGATATCCCACGTCAGTTGGCTCTCGACTCCGGCATTGAGCACTGTAACCTGATTGGCCGTCGTGAGACGCACGCCATTGACCTTTTCGTGGAACATACCCGAGCGACTGGGATCACCGAGCATTCCGCCGAAACGGACCGGATTCTGGGCGGAGATGCGGCCCATGTTGGCGGCGATGATCGACCTTAAGGTCGGACCTGCCGATCTGTTCTTCATGATCGTCTTCGTGACGCTTTGAAGACTTAACGACCGCTATCGCAATTTGGCTCGCACAGGACCGAAGAAGAAGCGTAGCGCACGCTTGCGATAACACAAGGCGGCGCTACTGTTCGAATGGATGCCGGGCCCGCTTGCAGGATTGACGATCGTCGAGCTCGCCGGGCTTGGGCCGGGGCCGTTCGCGGCGATGATGCTGGCCGATCATGGCGCCGAAGTGATTCGCGTCGAACGGGCGGGGATGATCGGGGTGCCGAACGATCCGCTGCTGCGCAACCGCAGGTCGATTTCGCTCGACCTGTCGCACAATCAGGGGCGGGCGGTCGTGGCGCGGATGTGCAGGACGGCGGATGGGCTGATCGATCCCTATCGTCCGGGTGTACTCGAGCGCCTGGCTCTTGCGCCGTGTGAGCTCCAGGCGAACAATCCGCGGCTGGTGATCGGGCGGGTGACGGGTTGGGGGCAGGACGGGCCGTTGGTGGCGACCGCGGGACACGACATCAACTATCTCGCGATTACCGGCTTGCTGGACGCGATCGGTCGCGCCGGCGAGCCACCGGTGCCGCCACTCAACTTGGTCGCGGATTATGCGGGCGGTGGGATGATGCTTGCTTTTGCCATGGTCGCGGCGCTGCTTGATGTATCGCGCGGTCAGCCGGGGCGCGTGATCGATGTCGCGATGAGCGACGGGGCGGCGCTGGTCGGGGCGCTGGTCTACGGGATGAAGGCGGCCGGCCAGTGGCGTGATGCGCGCGGCGCCAACCTGCTCGACGGCGGAGCTGCGCTCTACGGTTGTTATGCCTGCGCGGACGGCAAATATCTGGCGGTTGGGGCGATCGAGCCGCAGTTTCGCGCGGCCTTCCTCCACGGTGTCGGGCTCGATCAGGATCCGTTGTTCGACACGCTGTTCGATGCCGGCGACTGGCCGCTTCAGAAGAAACGCGTTGCCGAGGCGATTGCTTGGCGGTCGCGCGATGAATGGGTCGCGCTGTTCGACGGCAGCGATGCCTGCGTGACGCCCGTCCTCGACCTCGCCGAGGCGCCGGCGCATCCGCATAATGTCGCGCGCGGGACGTTCGCCGAGGTGGGCGGGGTGCTTCAGCCGAGCCCGGCGCCGCGCTATGTGGGCGAGCCTCACAGCGCGCCGGTCCCGCCGCGGGCCGAGGGCGAGGATGGCGAGTATGTCCTGGCCCAGTTCGGCTACTCATCCGACGAGATTGCCGCGCTGCGGGCAAGTGGAGCGTTGCGCTGAACCCGCTCTACGAAGAAATGGCGACGAGCGTGTTCGAGCGGATGTCGCTCGGAGCGGCGGCGCGTGGGGCGATCAACCTGGGGCAGGGGTTTCCCGACTTCGGCTGGGCGCCCGAGATGATCGATGCGGCTGCGCGCGCTTTGGTCGAAGCGTCGAACCAATACGCCCCGTCGCGCGGACTGCCCGTATTGCGCGATGCGGTGGCAGCGCATTACGGGCGACATTTCGGCGAACAACTGACCGCCGACAATGTCTGCGTGACGAGTGGCGCGACCGAGGCGATCGCAGCGGCGCTGCTCGCGACGGTCACGCCGGGCGACGAGGTGATCGTGATGACCCCGGCCTATGACGCCTATGCGCCGTTGATTCGGCGCGCGGGTGGAGTTGTGCGCGAGGTTGCGTTGCAGCCGCCGGGGTGGCGGATCGAACGGGCAGCGATCGAGGCGGCAGTGTCGCCAGCGACGCGCGCGATCATCCTGAACAACCCGCACAATCCGACCGGGCGGCTGTTCGATCACGAAGTGCTGGCGGCAATCGCGGCGGTGGCGATCGCGAACGACCTCATCGTCATCAGCGACGAAGTGTGGGAGCATGTCCTGCTCGACGACCAGCGCTTTAGCCCCTTGGCGCGCGTGCCCGGAATGGCGGCGCGGACGATCAAGTGTGGGTCGGCGGGGAAGATTTTTTCGCTGACGGGGTGGAAGATCGGGTGGGCGGTGGCGTCGCCGCACCTCGTGGCGCTCGTCGCTCGGGCGCACCAGTTTCTGACGTTCGCCTCGCCGCCGAACCTCCAGGCAGCGGTGGCGTTCGGGTTGAATGAAGGGGACGCGTGGCTGGAGCCGGTGCGGGCGCGGTTCGCGGTCGCTCGTGATCGTTTAGCGACGGGTCTGCGCGAGGCCGGCTACGCTGTGCTGCCAAGCGCCGCGACCTATTTCCTGTGTCTCGACCTCGCCGCATCGGGAATCGGTCTTGAGGATGAGGCGTTCGCCGCGCTGGCGCTGAATGAGGCGGGGGTCGCGGTGATTCCGCTGTCGCCGTTCGCCGAGCAATCTGTGCCGCGCCACTTCGTTCGCTTGTGCTTTGCAAAGCGCGATGAGACGATCGACGCGGGGATCGCCGCGCTCAGGCGCGCGCGGTCGCTCGCTTCCGGGTGATAGCGGTCGGGGATTTTATGAGCTTTGGCCAGCGCGTCTGCCATCCGCCATACCATTCCTCAAGCTCTTCCGGCGCCAGCGGGATCGCGATCAGATAGCCTTGCGCGACGTCACAGCCGAGGGCGCGAAGCATTCTGAGTTGCTCGCCGGTCTCGACCCCTTGCGCAGTGGCCGTCAGCCCGAGCCCATGGGCACGGTCGTTCATCGTCTTGACGATCAGCCGGCTGTCGGCGCTGGAGATCATGTCGGTGAGGAAGAAGCGGTCGATTTTGAGTTCGGTAAAGGGCAGCTGGCGAAGCTGCATCAGCGTCGAATAACCGGTGCCGAAGTCGTCGATCGCGAGCCCGATGCCCTTGATGCGGAAGCGCGTCAGCGTGTCCATCATCTTAACCAGCGGCTGGGTCGCGCTCTCGGTCAGTTCAAGCACGAGGCGCTCGGTCGGCACTTCGAACGCCCGGCACATCCGCTCGACGAGGTCGGGGAAATCGAGCTGGTCGAGACTGAGCGCCGAGATGTTGAAGGCGAGGCAGATGTCGATCCCGGCGGCGTGCCACACGCGCCATTGGCGAAGCGCGGTGCGCAGGCCCCACTGGGTAAGCGGGTCGATCAGTCCGTGGCGCTCGGCCAGCGGCACGAACCGCGACGGGGGAACGCTGCCTAGCACCGGATCGTCCCACCGCACGAGCGCCTCGACGCGCTTGAGCGAGCCGTCGACCAGGCTGACCTTGGGCTGGTAGGCGAGATGGAGCCGATTGTTGATCAACGCCCGCTCGAACCCGTCGAGCATGCCGATGTCGGCTGCGGCGATCATGATACGAACAATGGCCTGAGTTCGTTCAGGATGCGCTCGATATCGTCGAGCCGGGTCGGCTTTTCGAGCGGGCCGACCATTTTCAGCCCCAGCGCCTCGCCGAGCCGGAACGCGCTTTCCAGCACCCGGCTGTCGAAGCCGCTGATGATCAGGACCGGCGCGGTAAATCGCTCATGGGCGAGGAAGCGCAGCAGTTCGACCCCGTCCATCCCGGGCATGCCGAGATCGATAGCAACCATCTGCGGCTTTTCTGAAACGAGCAATGCCTTGAAATCGCTGTCATCTCTAGCAATGATTGGCTCGAAGCCGTTGATCCTTGCCGCATCGGCGAGATAGTCCGCCAGCGCCGGCTCGTCGTCGATCAAGAGCAATTTGGGGTCTGCGCTGCGCGTCATCGGATCCTCATCGATCCCGGATAGGCTCACAGCGGGACGTGACGCCAGCGGAAAGGCGAAACGGGATGTTAACGCTGTGCACGCTAGCTGTTCCAGTTCAGGCGAACAATTGTGAGGTATCATGTTCGGCGCATTTATCCGTCGCAAACCCGCCCGGTCCTTCGGACAGGATGAGGCTGCTTTCGATTCGACGACCTTTTCGCTGACCACCGCCGTGCCTCGCCCGACCGAACGGCGCGGCGACGACCGCATTCCGGCGCTGCTGCGCGTTGCCAAGCTGATCACCGATGACGGTGAGCAACTGATCCGCGTGCGCAACATGTCGGCGGGGGGATTGTCGGCCGAGCATGGCCAGCGGCTGAGCGTCGGGGACGCGGTGTCGCTCGAGATCGGAACGCAGAAGATCCCTTCGCAGGTCGTGTGGAAGCGTGAGGGCATGTGTGGTCTGAAATTCGAGCAGAATATCGACCTTGGCGAGCTGCTCGCCGGGCGCAAGCCGCGCCACGGCTTTCGCGCCCGCCCGCCGCGGCTCGAGGTTCAGTGCAAGGCGAGTCTGAGGCTCGGCAGGACCTATTACACCGTCGACGTCCACGATCTCTCGCTCGGCGGCATGAAGGTCGAGCCGATCGAGGAATATTGCCTCGGCGAGGAAGTCGTCGTGATCGTAGAAAGCCTTCGCCCGGTGAAGGGCGAGGTGCGCTGGTTCGCCGATCGCAAGGCAGGGATTGTGTTCGATGAGCCGATCAAGTTTGACGAGCTCGCCGAATGGATGGGCAAGCGGCTCGAGATGGCGGCGCTCAAGGCCAGCATCAAGAAAAACTAGCGGATAGCTTCAGTCGGCGCCGGCGGAAGGATCACTGCCGAGCCGCTCGGTACGCGGTGGACGATATGCGGCGTGACCACGATATAGAGTTCGGTCTTGGCGCGCGTGCTGCGATCGGTGCGGAACGCCTGACCGAGAAGGGGGATGTCGCCGAGCAGCGGGACTTTAGTTCTGGTCTTGATGACGTCTTCTTGGCTCAGTCCGCTGATAACGAAAGGCTCGCCGTCGCGGACCGTGGCTGACGTTTCGGCTTCGCGCTGGCTGATCGTCGGATACCCTTGCGAAGTGTCAGTCACGCTCGACACGACCACGAACACATGGCTCGATACCAAGCCATCGCCGCTGACTCGTGGAGCCATCTGGAGGGTCACCCCGACGTTGATGTACGGGACCTGTTGCGAGACCGCGTTGACCCCCCGACAGCGTGAAGTTGGTGAGGATCGGGATCGCGTCGCCGGTGATGACCTTTGCGGTCGAGCCGCTTTGCGCCGAGATGCGCGGCTTGGAGACGATGCGGCCGTTGCCCCTCGCGAGCTGGGCATAGATTGCCGCCTGGAAATTGGCGCTGACGAGCCGGGGCCCGCTCGGCACTCCGGGCGGGATAAACTGGCCGGTCTGATCAGTGACGACGCCGATCTGGCCGTTGGCGTTGGCGAAATCGATGCCGATCGCCTTTGAACCACTCTTGGTCAGCTCGACGAACTGGGTTTCGAGGATGACGCTGTCTGGCGGAATGTCGATCATGGCGATCATCGCTTTCATCCGTGCGATGCGGTCGGGCGAGCCTTTGAGCCAGATGCCGTTGAGGCGGCGATCGATCGCCATGCCGCTGTCGATCGCCTAGCCAAGCGAGGCGAGATCACTGCCCGGCGCTTGGCTGGTCTGGCGGGGATTGTAGGCGGCGCTGCCGGTCAGGCTGCTCGATCCGAAGGAAGGTTCGCGCGGGAGGAACAGGCGGGAAGCCCATATCGGCTCCGGTAGATGCCGAGGTCGGCTTCGGCATTGATATAACCATAGGCATCAACGATCGCGATTGTTGTCGCGGCGCTGCCGGTGCCGGTCACGGCGTACACGCTGCGCAGGTCCGAGGGACCAAAGCCCGACGGGGCGATCAGTGGCGAGGCATCGGGCTTGCCGTTGATCTCGTTGCCGCGGGCATCGACGACGACATGCGCGAAGCAGCGTGCTTCGCCGTGCGGGTTGCCTTGCGCGCAGACCGCCTGGTGATAGGTGTTTCCGCTCCGTTCGATCGGCTCATACGCCGATGTGCCGGTCGCTCCGCCGATGCCGAGCGTCGCGGCAAGGGCGATCTGCCCCCATCTCTTAATTGTCATAGATAACCTCCCCGTCGCGTGAACGGAGGCTAGGCTTGACGGGAATGTTACGCATGAAATCATTCTTGGTAAGCCACTGAATCTCGATAAATTTCGAGTAAATTCAATCGTGTCCCGTGACGGGTCAGTTGCGCTGACGATGAACCGTGACGCGCTTCACCACGCCCGAGCGCAGTTTGCAGCGGAAGGCGTAGTGCGTCACCAAAATCTGCGTTGGCGCCATCATCCGGGGCGGAGCCGGGGGCGGCTTGGCGAGCGCATCGACCACGCCGCTGATCACGGCCGCGCGGCCGCGGCGCAACCTCGGGCCGGGTGCGGAGGTGTCGAGTTCGCCAAGGCGGCTGGCGATCCGGGTTCGGCAGCGGTCGACGTTCGTGGTGGGCGCACTCGATGAAACAGCGGCGAAGATCAGCAGGCCGAGCAGCCTCATTTCTTCCGGTGTTATTAACGACAACTCGCCGAAACCGGTTCCGGGGGTTCGCGGATTGATTGCGACGACTCAGTCTTGCGCACCAGCCGAACGAACCCATATCGCTGCGGTCAATTCGAAAGGACGCGTAATGGCTGACGAAACCGCAGTGCTGGCCGGTGGCTGTTTCTGGTGCACCGAGGCGATCTTCCTCGACCTTTTCGGAGTTAAGTCTGTGACTAGCGGCTACACCGGCGGCCAAGTCATCGCACCCACCTACAAGCAGGTTTGCGGCGGCGATACCGGGCATGCCGAGGCGGTCAAGATCGTGTTCGACCCGGACGAACTGGCCTACGCCGACCTGCTCGACATCTTCTTCGCGACGCATGATTCGACTCAGCTCAACCGGCAGGGGAATGACGTCGGCACGCAATATCGATCGGCAATCTTTCCGCAGTCGCCCGAACAGGACGGCGAGGCGCGGGCGGGATTAGCCCGCGCGAACGAGGCCAATGGCAACAAGGTCGTGACGACCATCGAGCCCGCGGCGACCTGGTATCCGGCCGAGGATTATCATCAGAATTACTGGGAGGGCGAGGGCAAGCGCAATCCCTATTGCCTGGCGACGATCCCGCCCAAGCTGGCGAAGCTGCGCAAGAGCCAGGCGAAGCTCAAGAGCGACGCGATAGCTTAGCGCGGAGCGGCAGCGCGGGCGAGGCGGTCGCGAATCGCGGCAGTGAGGCCTTCGCCTTCGATTGTTGCGACGGCGATGCGGGGCTGTGGCGCGGCGTCGGCCTGATGAAGCAGATCGAACAGGCGCGCAGCGGCTTCGATTGGGTCGCCGGTTGGGCTGAGCGATGCGTCGCCGGTGACGGGTCCGAAACCGATCATATATTCGTCGGGGTTGGCGCTGGTGACCCCGAGGCGTAGCGGTTTGGACGGCGCGTAGTGGCTTTCGAGCTGGCCGGGTGCCTCGATCCCGCGCGTTTCTTCGACCGCATCGATCTCGATCGGGCCTCGGCGGAGGAGGCGGAGCGGGCCGCCGGTCGCGGCGACGATGGTGCTTTCGAGGCCGCGCTCGCACGGGCCGCCGTCGATGATCAGGGCAACGCGCTCGCCCAGGCTCGCCGCGACATGCTCGGCCCTGGTCGCGCTGATCTTGCCACTGGCGTTGGCCGAAGGGGCGGCGAGGGGCTTGTTGGTCGCCCTGAGCAGCGCCTGCATCGCGCGGTGCGCGGGGACCCGAAGAGCGATCGTCGAAAGCCCGGCGGTGACGAGCGCCGCGACACCCGCATTGTCGCGGAGCGGGACGACGAGGGTCAGCGGACCTGGCCAATGCGCCCTCGCCAGCGCCAGCGCGGCCTCGTCGAAGTGCCCGATCGCCTGCGCGGCGGCGAGGTCTGCGACATGGACGATCAGGGGATTGAAACTGGGGCGCCCCTTGGCGGCATAGATGCGCGCCACGGCGGCCGCGTTGGTCGCGTCGGCGGCGAGGCCATAGACGGTCTCGGTCGGCATTGCGACGGGCTCACCCGCCGCCACCAGTTGCGCGGCGCGGGCGATTGCCTCTGCGGAAACGGGGAGGGTCACTGGCGACGACATGACCTCGCGGCTATAGCGCAAGCAACATCAAGCCAAGGAAAACCGCATGAGTTTCGCCGCCCCGGTCCGCGACCAGCGCCTCGTTCTTGACCAGGTCGTGCGCATTGACCAGCTTGCCGCTACGGAACGCTTTGCCGATGCGACGAGCGAAACGGTCGACGCGGTGCTCGAAGGCGCTGCGCAGTTCGCCACCGGCGAGTTCGCGCCGCTCGACCGAATCGGGGACACGGTCGGATCGAAATGGGCCGACGGGTCGGTCACCACACCGCCGGGCTTCAAGGACGCCTATGCGGCGTTTGTCGAGGGCGGGTGGATGACGCTTGCTGCGCCAGTCGAGGCGGGCGGGCAGGGCTTGCCGCTGGCGCTGTCGGCGGCGCTGATGGAGGATCTCAACGCGGCCAACATCGGCTTCGCGCTGTGCCCGATGCTGAGCATGGGCGCGATCGAGGCGCTCGAAGCGCATGGATCGGACCGGCAAAAGGCGGATTATCTGCCGAAGATCGTCAGTGGCGAATGGCCGGCGACGATGAACCTGACCGAACCGCAGGCGGGGAGCGACGTCGGCGCGCTCAAGACCAAGGCCGAGCCGAACGGTGACGGCTCGTGGCGGATCACGGGCACCAAGATTTACATCACCTATGGCGAGCACGACCTGGCCCAGAACATCATCCATCTCGTCCTCGCTAGGACCCCGGGGTCACCCGAGGGGACCAAGGGGATTTCGCTGTTCCTCGTCCCCAAGATACTCCCCGATGGGAGTCGCAACGACCTGCGCTGCGCGTCGATCGAGCATAAGCTTGGCATCCACGCCTCGCCGACGTGCGTGATGAGCTTTGGTGATAAGGGCGGGGCGACCGGCTGGCTGATCGGCGGCGAGCAGGCCGGCATGAAGGCGATGTTCACGATGATGAACAACGCCCGGCTCAACGTCGCGCTTCAGGGGGTCGGCATCGCCGAGCGGGCGACGCAGCGCGCCGTCGCCTATGCACTCGATCGGCGGCAGCTTGGACGGGCGATTGCCGATCATCCCGATGTTCGGCGGATGCTAATGCGGATGCGCGCGCTGACCAATGGCGCGCGGGCGCTGACCTATCTTGCCTTTGGCGACCTCGACCGCATGGCGGCGGGCGACGACGAGGCGGGTTTGCGCGCAGAAGTACTGACCCCGCTGGCCAAGGCGTGGTGCACCGACGTCGGCTGCGAAGTCGCTGGCATCGGGATTCAGGTCCATGGCGGCATGGGCTATGTCGAGGAGACCGGCGCGGCGCAGCATTTGCGCGATGCGCGGATCGCGCCGATTTACGAGGGGACCAACGGCATCCAGGCGGCGGATCTGGTCGGGCGCAAGCTCGGTCTCGAAGGCGGGGCGGCGTTTGACCGGCTGATAAGTGACATCCGCGCCGAGATCGCAGCGCCGCAACTGGTAGCGTTGGGCGATGCGGTTGAAGCAGTTGCCGCAACCATGCGCCAGTCGGGCGCAGAAGACCGGCTCGGGGGCAGCTACCCGTTCCTCACGATGACCGCCGTGCTCGTCGCGGGCTGGTTGATGGAGCGGATGGCGCGTGCTTGCCCGGGCGACGGAACGTTCGAGCAGCGCACGCGCGCTGCGGCGGACTATTTCATCGAAGCCATCGTGCCTGAGGCTCTTGGGCTCGCAGCGGCGGCAGGGGGCGGGGCGGGGACGCTCTATGCGGTCCCGGCCGAGGCGCTCGCCTAGGCCTGTTCGACGAGGTCGGCGGGTTCGATCCCGAGGCGCTTCATCCGCGCGGCGATGGCCGGCCATTCGCTGGTGATAAACATGTGGCGCTCGCTTTCGCGTAGCCGGCCGCGGGCGCCGGGGGCGACGAACATGCCGATGCCGCGCTTGACGAGGACGAGGCCTGCATCCTGGAACCCCTGATAGGCCTTGGCGACGGTCAGCGGATTGGCGCTTTCCTCGGCGGCGAGTGCTCGGACCGAGGGCAGCGCATCGCCGTCGGAGAAGCGCCCGGCGAGTATCGCGTCGGCGATCACTTCGCGCAGGCGGACGTAAACGGGCTTTTCAGGTATGGAGCGAAGCGTCATGCTGTCCTAATACAGCAGCGCGCGCTGTCATGCAAGCGTCATGGGCTGCGCAAACCATTCCAGACGCTCGAAATCTGGTTCATCGCGGGACGCGGACGTTCCTCTAACGGGCGACCAGGCGAGCCGAGGAAGAAAAAGCCCGCGATCCGCTCGCCGGCTGCGCAGAAGGCGGCGCGGACCGTCTTCGAGTAGGCCGGCCAGCCGGTGATCCACCCGCCGACAAAGCCCATCGCGGTCGCCGCCGTGAGCAGGTTCATCGCGACTGCGCCCGACGACAGCTGCTGCTCCCACAAGGGTATCTTGTGACCCGTGATCGGAGCCGAAACGAGGACCACGAGCGATGGTGCCTGTTGGGCGAACTCGATCGCAGCATCGCGCTTTGCGGGGAGGCAGTCGGAGTGCTCAATCGCCAGCGCGCGCAACAACAGGTCGGCCAGAGCATCGCGGCGATCATCGGGAACAACGATCAGCCGCCACGGGGACAGCTTGCCATGATCGGGCGTGCGCGCGGCGAGCTCGAGGATAAGTCCGAGCTGGTCTGGCGAGGGACCCGGCGCGACCATCTCGCGCGGTTTCCCCGAGCGGCGCGTGGCGAGCAGGGCAAGGGTCGAGGAGCGATCGTTCAGCATGGCCGCTCTCTACCGCGCCGCGCGGCAACTTTACACCCGGGCTTTTGCCGCTAGTCTCGTCCGCAATAAGTTCCGGCCGGCGCTCCAGCGTGGCAAGCCGCGAATCCCCAGGGAGAATGGTACATGGTCGACTCGCCCACGGCGGATAATCCGTCGGAGCCCGACATCAGCCACGAAAATCCGGCATCTCGCGAAGAATGGTTCGGCCATCCGAGCCAGCTCGCCCGGCTGTTCACGACCGAGGCGATGGAGCGCTTCGGCTATTACGGCATGCGCGCGCTGCTGACGCTTTACCTCGCGCAGCATTTCCTGTTCTCGGACACGACGACGACCGGACTTTACGGCGGGTTTACCGCGTTGGTGTACCTGACCCCGCTGATCGGCGGGTTGCTGGCGGATCGCTATCTGGGCTCGAAGCGATCGGTGAAGTTCGGCGCGATCATGATGAGCCTTGGCTATCTTACGTTATGCTTCGGCGGGCAGCCGGCCAAGCCGTTCGCGACAATCGACGGCCAGCGTTACGAAGTCATCCAGCAAGGGCGCGGCGAGGCGGCCAAGCAATATGTCGTCGACCACGGCCAACAGCTGCTGATCAAGGGCAACGACGACAAGTCGGTGTCGCTGATCGCCGCCGACGGCCGCGAAGCGCGCAAGATCGCCGCGGGCGGTTTCCAGGCGCAGGGCGAACGCAATCCGCTGTCGGTGTTTCTGCTGCTGATCGGCCTCGCGCTGGTCGTCATCGGGAACGGCTTCTTCAAGCCCAACATCTCGACCATCGTCGGCTCGCTCTACGCCGACGGCGATCGCCGCCGCGATGCGGGCTTCACCATCTTCTACATGGGAATCAACCTCGGCTCGCTCTTCTCGCAGGTGTTCTGCCCGCTACTGGCGGTGGGCATGGGCAGCTGGGGCGGGCTTGGCTGGTGGGCGGGCTTCGCGCTCGCTGCGGCGGGCATGATGGTGTCGTGGCTGTTGATCCAGTTCGATGGCGGCAAGCTCGACGGCTATGGCGATCGTCCAGAAGGCGCGCCGGCCAACCGCGATTACATCATCTATATCTGCGCGGTGCTGGCCATCCCGATCGCCTATTTCCTGTTCACCAACCTGATGAACTATGTGAAACCGGCCGCCGGGTCGGGCATCGTCGGCTACATCGCGACGCTTCCGATCATGGGCAAGATCATGTTCGGGACCTTCCTCATTGCTGTTCCGGCAACGCTGATCTGGTCGTTCGTCAAGGGTAGCCGCCAAGAATTCCAGATGATGCTGGCGGCGATGATCCTGATCACTTTCAACACCGTGTTCTGGACCTTGTTCGAGCAGGCCGGATCGTCGCTCACCCTGTTCGCCGACCGAAATACCGACCTCAGCGTGTTCGGCCTGTTCCGTATTTCGGCCGGCCAGACCCAATTCTTCAACGCCGCTTTCATCGTCCTCCTCGCGCCATTATTCTCGATGATGTGGAACGGCATGGCCAAGCGCGGGATCGAGCCGACCATCCCGGTCAAGTTCGGCATCGCGCTGGTCGGGGTCGGGGCGGGCTTCCTGTTCCTGGTGTGGGGCGCACAGTTCGCCGGGCCCGACTTTAAGGTCGGCCTGTGGTGGCTTGCCGGGCTCTACCTGATCCACTCGATTGCCGAATTGTGCATCTCGCCGGTCGGGCTCAGCATGATCACCAAGCTGTCGATTGCGCGGATCGTGGGCATGATGATGGGGGTGTGGTTCCTGTCGATCGCGGTGGCGCAATATGTCGCTGGCGTGGTCGCGCAGTTCGCGTCGGTCGAGACCGTCGGCGGGCAGGTCACCAACCTCGGCGTGTCGCTCCACACCTACGTCGGGGTGTTCCAGAAGATCGGCCTGTTCGCGATCGTCGTCGGCGCGGTGCTCCTGCTTCTCGCCTGGCCGCTCAGGAAGCTGATGCACGGGGTGAAGTAACGCGATGACCCCCCTCGCCAGTCTCGCGCTCGCCTCGGCCGCGTTTGTCGGAAGCCACTTCGCCATGTCGCATCCATTGCGCGCTGGCATGGTCGCGCGGCTTGGCGAGCGGGGATTTCTCGCGGTTTATTCGCTGGTGTCGTTCGCCACGCTGATCTGGATGTCGAATGCGTTCCGGGCGGCGCATCGCGGAGCGGCATTCCTGTGGGACCCGGGCAATGCCGGGTGGATCGTCGGCACGCTGCTGTTGTGGCTGGGGACGATCCTGTTCGTCGGCTCGCTCCGCCGCAACCCGGCCTTCCCCAGGGGTGGCGCACCAATGTCGCGCGCCAGCACTCCGGTTGGCGTGTTTCGGATCACGCGTCACCCGATGCTGTGGGGCTTCATCCTGTGGGCGACCACCCACGCGATCGTCGCGCCGACCCCGCCGGGGCTGGTGCTGGTCGCGGCGATCTTCATCCTGTCGCTCGGCGGTGCGATTGGTCAGGATGCGAAGAAGGAGCGGCTGATCGGCGCGCCGTGGAAGGAATGGGAGGCCAGGACGAGCGTCGTTCCGTTCGGTAAAGGACTGGCCTTGCCGGGGTGGTTCGCGCTGATCGGCGGGACCTTGTTGTTCCTGTTCGCGACCTTTGCCCATGGCGCGATCGGCGCGGGGCCGTGGCGCTGGCTCGGATAGCCCGCTAAGGCCCGGTCATGGGACGAAAATTCTTTGGCACCGACGGCATCCGTGGGCGCACCAACACCGCTCCGATGACGGTCGATATCGCCGTCAAGGTCGGGCAGGCGGCGGGCGCGCATTTTCTTCGCGGCGACCATCGCCATCGCGTGGTGATCGGCAAGGACACGCGATTGTCCGGCTACATGGTGGAATCAGCGCTGGTCGCGGGGTTCGCCAGCGTCGGGATGGACGTGGTGTTGCTCGGGCCGATGCCGACCCCGGCGGTGGCGATGCTGACCCGGTCGATGCGCGCCGATCTCGGTGTGATGATCTCGGCCAGCCACAACAAATTCTTTGACAACGGCATCAAGCTGTTCGGGCCCGACGGCTACAAGCTGTCGGACGACGACGAGCTGGCGATCGAGGCGCGGCTGGAGCAGGTGCCCGTGCTCGTCGAACCTGAGAAGATCGGGCGAGCCAAGCGGATCGACGACGCGCGCGGGCGCTATGTCCATTTCGCCAAGTCGACCTTCCCCGATCGTCTCCGGCTCGACGGGCTCAAGATCGTGCTCGATTGTGCCAATGGGGCGGCCTATTCGGTTGCGCCCGAGGCACTGTGGGAGCTTGGCGCCGACGTCATTCCGCTCGGTATCCATCCCGACGGTCTCAACATCAACGAGGGCTGCGGATCGACCGAGCCGATGCTGTTGCGCGAGACGGTCTTGGCGTCGGGCGCCGACATCGGCCTCGCGCTCGACGGTGATGCCGACCGGCTG
>JANMWM010000335.1:0-9293 GCA_031394005.1 Sphingomonas sp. | reverse complement strand
CACGCTCAACTCGAAGGGCCCGTTCACGGTCTTCGCGCCGACCAACGCCGCCTTCGCCAAGCTTCCCGCAGGCACCGTCGAGACGCTGGTCAAGCCCGAAAACAAGGACACGCTGACCAAGATCCTTACCTATCACGTCGTCCCCGGCCGCATTACCTCGGGCCAGATCGCGTCGATGGCTATGAAGCATCACGGCACCGCCACGCTCACCACGGTCGAGGGCGGCAAGCTGATGTTCCGTAAGTCGGGGCGCGGTTTCCAGGTTATCGACGCCAAGGGCGGCCACGCCCACATCACGATTGCCAATGTGATGCAGTCCAACGGTGTTATCCATGTCGTCGATACGGTTCTCATGCCGTAACCCGACCGGGCCGGCGGCGTGCCCCCTTCGCCGCCGGCCCGACCTTTTCCATCGACGCAGCGCGAGCGAGATAGCCGGGCCAGCGGCGTCAGTAGGGCGGAGCGGCTTCCTGCGCGGCGAGGCGGCGCGCGGTAACGATGGTTTGGACCACGAACATCACTATCAGTACGATCCCGATCCCGCCGACGAGCAGGTCAAACCCCGAGACAACGGCGAACAGGCCCGGACCGGCGCCGAGCAGGAACATAGCGATGGTCGTCGCGATCAGCGCGAAGCGAAGCTCGGTCGGGCCGGCATTGAAATAAGAAAGTTTGAGCTCGCCGAGGACCCGCGCGGCAAGATAGGCGTGGATCGACAGGAGCAGGTAACCGCCGAGCGCGACCAACGCGACGTCTAGCCTGACGTAGGGGGAGAACCCGATTCCCGCCAAGATGAGGAGGGTGGTCAGGCCATCGCAGCTATGGTCGATGAAATAGCCGAACCGCGGGCGTTCGATCTGGCGGAAGCGGGCGAGACTTCCGTCCATCGAATCGCCGAACCACTGGATGACATAGCCCGCGATGGCGAGCAGCAGAAAGGCTGGGGCGAGGTTACTGAGCACATAGCCGGCGAAGGTGACAAGCGCGCCGGCAACGCCGAGCGAGGTCAGCTTGTCGGGAGTTACCCAGCGCGGCATTTGCGCGCACAAGTAGTTCAACAGCCGCCGCTCTGAGCGGGCAAGGACATTGTGCTGGATGCGAGTGAGCGGCTCGCTTTCGATCGGCTCAGGGCGCCTAAGCATAATCCCTCTTATGGCGGTTAGGTGACATTGCGGCAAGGGTAACCCCCGACCCACACGCACTACCTCCTTGGTGCCGTCTCCGGCAGCATCAGCAGCACCGGCAGCACGCACAGCGCGACGACAGCGATCATCGCGCCGGGCACCAGCGGCCACCCCGTCCGCCCGATCAACAGCTGCGCCAGCCACGGCGTCAGCCCGCCGAACACCGCAGTCGCCGCGGTCGCCCCGAACGCTAGCCCGCTCAACCGTCCCTCGCCCGGAAACTGCTCGGCGGTCGTGACCGCGCCGACCGCACTGACTCCGCCCGCCACCGCCGCAAGCATCACCGCCCCGATTAGTACCCGCCCGGCCGACCCGCTCACCATCAGCGAGAACATCAGCATCGGCAGCAGCGCGGCGGCAATCGCCAGCATAATGAGCACCGGCCTCCGCCCCACCCGATCCGACAACAGCCCGACAAACGGCGTGACCGCGATCACCGCGACCGCCGCCAGCGTCGACAGCGTCAGCGCACTCCCCTCCCCCAGCTTCCCCGCCGAGGTCAGGAACGTCGGCACATAGGTAATCCCGACATAATAAGTGATCGACCCCAGCGCCGAAATCGCAAAGCCCCGCGCGATCCCCTTGCGATGATTGGCCAAGCTATGCCGCAGCGGGCTCGCCGGAACCGTGCCCGCCGCCTGCTGCCGCTCAAAATCAGGGCTCTCCTCGATCGTCGCGCGCGCGACTAGCACTGCGCCCGCCAGAACTGCCCCGAACAGGAACGGGATCCGCCACCCCCACGCGGCCAGCGTCACCTCGCTCGTCAGCGCGATAGTAGCCGCCGAAATTCCCACCGCGAGCAGACCGCCGACCTCGCTCGCCGCCGCCGCCAGCGAGGTCACCAGCCCGCGCCGATGCGCCGGCGCGCCCTCCATCAGATAGGCGACGACTCCGGTGTACTCCCCGCCGACCGAGAACCCCATGACGGTACGCATGACGAGCAGCAGCACCCCGGCGGTCGGCCCGACGACCGACCTCGTCGGCAGCAGCCCTGTCGCCAGCATCGCCAGGCTCATCATAGCCATCGACGCCAGCATCATCCGCCGCCGCCCGTGGCGATCGCCGATATGCCCGAACACCACCGCCCCGAACGGCCGCGCGAGATAGGCAATCGCGAACCCGCCGAGCGTCGTCAGCAGCGCGCCCTCGCCCCCACCAAAAAACAGCCGCGACAGCACCGTCGCGAAATAAAGGTAGAGCGTGAAATCATACCATTCCACGATCGTCGAAAAGCCCGCGATTACCAGCGACGCGCGCGATACGATGCGGTTGTTCGTCACGCGACCGCCAGCGCTCGCTCGAGCGGTCGCCGCACCGCCAGCGTCAGCGCCGCCCCGACCAGGCTGATCGCCCCGTCCATCGTCCAGAACGCCGCCCCGCTCATCTGGTCATAGAAACTGCCAACCCAGCCCATCACGACCGTCCCGACGAACAGCGCAAGATAGACGCTGCTCATCAGCGTCGCGGCGGGCTTAGCCGGCGCTGCCTTCTACACCAGTGCAAGGCTAACGGGCCAGTAATACATGAAGCCCAGTCCCATCCCGAAGAAGCCCGCAAGCGGCCACAATACCGATATCTTGCCCTCGGCTCCAGGCAGCATTGCCCCCGCGGTCAGGAACAGCGCCGACACCCCGGTAATTGCAAAGCCGATAACCAGCTTGGTCAGACTCGACGGCTCGACCCCGCGCCGCGCCTGCCACGCCCACAGCGCGACCAGCGGCGGCACCACGATAATGCTCGCGAAACTGTCGACCGAATTGAACCAGCTTGCCGGGACGGTACCGAACGGCGAGGCGAGACTGACCTTCTCGGCGATCCACAATATACCGATGCTCCAGATCATCGGATAGCAGATCGCGGTCGGGATATTGAGCGCGATCACCGCCATGATCGCCCGCGTGCGGCGCTTCTCGTCGGCCGTCAGCGGGATGGCAACGGGACGATCGGCGCGGCGCAGCAGCGGCTCCGGAAGCCACCGCTGCCCGCCGAGATAGATCACGAGCGCGACCAGCATCAGCCCAGCGGCAAGCATGAATCCGGCGTGGAAACCATTGCTCGCCGCGAACCCACCAGTCGCCAGTGGCCCGGCGACCGAGCCGATGTTAATTGCTGTCGAGAACAGCGTGAACCCGCGCTCGCGCATCGACTCGGCATTGCGCGGATAGAGCGTGCCGACCTGCGCTGCGAGATTGCCCTTGAGGCACCCGGAGCCGAGAATCAGCAGCATCAGAGCCAGCAGGAAACTCTGGTCGAACGCCATCGCCAGATGCCCCGCGCTCATCAGCAGCGCGCCGAGGATTACCGTCCGCTTGGCCCCAATCACGCGATCGGCCAGCCAGCCCCCGGCCAGCGGGGTGAAATAAACCAGCCCGCCGTACCAGCCGTAAATCAGCGACGTGAAAGCGACATTCGACATCGTCCCGCGAAACTCGAACGCCCTGCGCAACGCAGCCAGCCCGACGACATGCTCGGCGTGTCCCGGAAGCAGTAATTGCTTCGTCATGTACAGCGCGAGCAGCGCCGTCATCCCGTAATAGGAAAACCGCTCGGCGAGTTCGGTTGCGCCGAGGATGGCGATCCCCGGCGGATGGCGCTCGATTACCGCGCCGTTTGCTCTTCCGTCGGCCATTCGATCGTCCCCTCGCGCATCAGCCTAGCCTAAACCGCTGTGGTGAGAAGAACACAAGATTCGTCCTCGCACTCTGTCACCAAATCGGCACATCACTGCAACCAAGCCGTCGCCCCGCTGACCTAATAGGCTGCAAGACCATCAACGGGCGGCGGGAACGGCGATGAGCAAGGAGCACAAGGCCTTAACGGGGAGCTTTGCCAGCCTTGCCTCGGGCTCCCTGGCAACGCCGCTCTGGTTCGACGAGCCCAAGCATTTCGACCCCCGCCCCGACTGCACCGCGTTCCGCACCGTGTGGATCTGCGACACTCACCTCGGCACACCGGGGTGCAACGCCGAACTGTTGCTCGACTTCCTTCGCTCGATCGACTGCGAGACGCTCTACCTCGTCGGCGACATCGTCGACGGGTGGCAGCTTCGGAAAGGCTGGTACTGGCTGCTGCGCTACAACGACGTCGTCGCTGCATCCTCAAACAGGCCAAGCACGGCACCCGCGTCGTCTATGTCCCCGGCAGTCACGACGAAGCTTTCCGCGACTATGTCGGCCTCAACTTTGGCGGGGTCGAAGTCCTGCCCAAGGCGATCCACCTGACCGCCGACAGCCGCAAGTTGCTGATCGTTCACGGCGACGAGTTCGACGGCTTCGTGATCTACACCAAGTGGCTCGCCTTCCTCGGCGACCATGCCTACACCGTGCTGCTGAAGTTCAACCGCACCGTCAACGCCGTGCGCCGCTGGTTCAAATTGCCCTACTGGTCGCTCGCCGCGCGCCTCAAGAAAAAAAGGTCAAGAACGCGGTCGCCTTCATCTCGAGCTTCGAGGAAGCGGTCGCCGCCGCCGAGTGCGGTGCCAACGGGGTCGTCTGCGGCCATATCCACTCGGCCGAAATCCGCCAGATCGGCGACGTCACTAACTACAACGACGGCGACTGGTTCGAAAGCTGCACCGCGCTGGTCGAGCATGCCGACGGGACGATGGCGATCATCGACTGGGCAGCGAAAGTTCGCGACGAGAAAGTGGCGCAGCGCCGCGAGCCCTGCGCAAGGCCTATCCCGAGGTCACCTTCCTCGGCGCACTCCACGGCGCCGAACTCGCCGCCGCCTACGCCGCGGCCGACGTCTTCGTCTTTCCCATTCGCACCGGCACCTTCGGCCTCGTCAACATCGCGGCACTGACGAGTGGACTCCCGGTCGCCGCCTACCCCGTCCCGGGCCCGCTCGACATCGTCGGCCCCTCTGGCTACGGCACCAACGGCGGCATCCGCCCGAGCGGCGCGCTCGACGAGGACCTCGGTCGCGCCATCGAACGTGCCCTCGCCGCCGACCGCTCGGCCTGCCGCGAGGGAGCCGCCCACTACGACTGGTCGCGCTGCACCCAGGCGTTCGTCGCCGGCCTCGCCCGCCGCCCCGCTGCTGAACTGCGCGGAACTCTCGCCCTCGCTTGAGGCGCGGCCTAACGGGCGATGTCGGTGGCCCGACGCAACGGAAGATTAACCGGTTGCGCCTAAGTCTTTGGTCATGCAGGCATCTGCCCCTCGCAGTCCGGTACCGGCCGGAGCGTTCGACGTAATCGCACCGGAGGGTCGCTGCGCATCCGTTTCGATCATCGACCGCTCCCTGCTCGACGCCCTCCCGATTGCCGCCGCGGTGGTCGAGCGCGGGCCCGGCGCCACCCTTCATCTCGTGTCCTGGAACCGTCGACTTGAAGAGGCTATCCGCGCCTCCAACGACGACCGCTTCGATCCCGCTGCGATGCCCATGCTCCACGAAGGCCGCATCGCCACCCTGATGCGCGACTTTCTCGATGGCAGCGCCAAGCCCACCGACGAGCTTGAGTTCCGCGACGGCGATGGCGTCGGCGCGCGCCACTTCCGGATGGAGCTCGCGTCCTTGCCCGGCGATCCCGAGACAGGCGCCCGCCGCTGCCTCGTCAGCCTCGTCGATCGCACCGTCGAGGTTCGCGCCGAACAGTCACTGCGCGCCGAAATGCTCCGCGACAGCCTGACCGGACTGCCCAACCGCCTTGGCTTCACCGAGACCATCGAGAAGATCGGCACTCACCAGTTGCGCGATTTTCCCGGCGCCGCCGAACATGCGGTGCTCGTCGTCGACCTGCTCCGCTTCAGCCGCATCAACGAGAGCATGGGCAGCCTCGCCGGTGACGAATTGCTAATCACCTTTGCCCGCCGTCTGATGTCGACGCTGCGCTCGGGCGATGTCCTCGCGCGCACCGGCGGCAACGAGTTCGGCATCCTCGTCGACATCCGCCGCGGCCGCGACGATGCCCGCGCCGCCGCCGACCGCATCCAGCAGGTGCTGACCCAACCGTTTCGCTTGTCCGAGCTCGAGATCAAGGTCGAGTGCGCGATCGGCGTCGCGCTGATGAACACCGGCGACGACAGCGAGGAATTGTTTCGCAATGCCCAGTTCGCGGTCAAGCAGGCCAAGCACAGCGGCACGCCGCAAATCTACGAGCTGAGCGAGGCGAGCGCCGCGCGCCGCCGCTTCTCGATCGAGACGGAACTCCGCCGTGCGCTTGAAAAAGACGAGCTCCAGCTCTTCTACCAGCCCCTGATCAACCTCAAGTCGGGTGAGGTCTCGGGCTATGAGGCGCTCGCCCGTTGGACCCACGCCGACCGCGGCGAGATCTCCCCAACCGAGTTCATCCCCGTCGCGGAAGAGAGCGGCCTCATCCTCTCGCTCGGCCGCTGGGCAATGGACAGGGCCGCGCACACCCTTGCCGGCTGGGATGCCGCCGCCGGTCGGCCCCTCCCCTTCACCGTCTCGGTTAACCTCTCGGCGATCCAAGTCGCGCGCGACGACGTCGCCAACGTCGTGTCGAGCGCACTGCGCTCGAGCGGCCTCACCGGCGACCGCCTCATCCTCGAACTCACCGAAAGCTCGATCGTCCAGGACCCGGGCCGCGCCATTCGCGTGTTCGATGCCTTGAAAGCCCTCGACACGACCGTCGCGATAGACGATTTCGGCACCGGCTATTCCAGCCTCGCCTACCTCCAGCGCCTGCCCATTGACGTGCTCAAGATCGACCGCAGCTTCGTCACCGGAATGATTCGCGACGCAGACAGCGTCGCCATCGTCCGCGCCGTGCTCAGCCTCGCCGAGGCGCTCGGCATGTCGACCACCGCCGAAGGGATCGAGACGGTCGAGCTCGCCACCACTCTCGCCACCTTGGGCTGCGCCAACGGTCAGGGCTATTATTATGCCAAGCCGCTCGAGGCCGACGCCGCCTTCGAGTATTGGGCATCGCGTTCGGGGACAGTTTGATCTTCGATACGGTCGATTTTTCGAATCAGGTCGCAGCCGGCTCCCCGTCGACCTCGCTGGTCGTCAGATAAGTAACGAGGGCGACAATCACGACGAAGAACACCGCGCTGACGCTCATCGTCGTCAGCCCGAACTCCCCATCCTTCGGCACCTGCGTCAAAAAGTCGCCCATCGACGCACCCAATGGGCGGGTCAAAATATACGCCGCCCAGAACGCGAGCACCGGATTGATCAGCCTGGCATAACAACCCGCCGTGATCGCCGCGATCAGCCCGCCGAAGATCGCGCCCGACAGCGCATAGCCGAGCCCCATCTGCTCCGACACCAGATCGCCCGCTGCGGTCCCCAGCGTAAAGGTGAACAGGATCGCCGCCCAGTAGAACCCCTCGCGCCTCCGGGTCGTGATGTCATGGATCGATAGCGTGTGCTCGCTGCGGTACCAAAGCGCGAACGTCACCGCGAGCACGACCGCGAACATCGCCGTCGAGACGATCAGGCTGACCCCGCAAGTGTCCGACAGATTGTCGGTAATCAGCGTGCCCACGATCGACAGCAACACCACCGTCACCCAATAGACCCACGGCACATAACGCGCCTTGCGCATCTGCACGACCAACAACCCGATCAGCAGCACGGAGCCCATGACGGGTAACGGGACCGGTACGCAATCGTTCCTGCGTGGAAATGAAGCGCGCGTAGCTCCAATTGTCCGCGAGGAACATCGGCTGGCGCATGACCCCTTCCCCACCACGCCCCATCCTGAATGAGTCAGTTTCGGGGCGCAGCAGAAAGGGCTGTTCCTTACCTCCGCCTAGACATGGCACACAGGAATGGTCCAAGTACATGGAGTGGTGACAGGCCCACCGCTCGATTTTGTTTTCGAGCCAGACTCCGTCGACCCGGCTGCCACAGCGCGCGCATTGGAGCAGTACGGCGGTGGCCAATGTTTGTCCGGGTCGGTAAGTCGATCATCCGCGCCCGCACCTTTGATCTTGATCGCACTTGGTTCAGCGGCGACGGCGGCGTCCGGCACGGGCGCGCTGGGCACGCAATCCGAACCGCCTGCATCTTTAGTCTTGATCGCATGAGCTGCGGCAATGTCCGCCGCCCCTGCTCGCCAGGAGCACGGCGGCAGCCAAAAAACCAATTTGCCTTCTCATGTCATTCTCCCCCTGTGTCGTGCGTTGGTCCGCGCACTTCCGTACCGCAAATGTGCGGTCGAGGTCATTAAGCCAGGCTTAATCGGCCGAACGAGGACAGTGCCCTAATCATCCTTCACCCCTCGAACTTCCCGCTCCTGGGAAACCCGATCGGCGCCATCCGTCCCCCGGCGCCGCGCACCGCGCGCCACGCCGACAGATCGCCCTCGGTGCGCACCCGCCCGCTGCCGCCACCCTGCGGCCAGCTCAACCCCTCGCCCATCTTCACCGCGACCGCATCCGACAGCCCGCCATCGCGATAGCGTTGCAACTGCACGCCCGACCCGCGCCCCATCTCGGGCAGCTCGGCGAGCGGGAACACCAGCATCTTGCGGTTCTCGCCCACCACCACGACCGCGTCGGCCCCATCCGGCACCACGCGCAGCACCGCGACCTTCGCCCCGGGGCGCAAATTGACCAGCTGCTTGCCCTTGCGAGTCTCGGCCATCACCGCCTCGCCATTCGTCACGAACCCACGCCCGTCCGACGATGCCACGAGCAGCTTCATGCCAACGCGCACCACCGCGAACGCCAGTATCTCGACCTCGGCGGGCAGGTCGATCGTCAGCCGCACCGGCTCCCCGAACCCGCGCCCGCCCGGCAGCTTGTCGCCGCCAAGCGTGTAGGCCCGACCATTCTCGCCCAATAACAATAGCTTGTCGGTCGTCTGAGCATGGAACGCGAATCGCGGCCCATCGCCCTCGCGCCATTTCTGCTCGGCCAGCTCGGCCAGCGCAACATGCCCCTTCATCGCCCGCACCCAGCCGCGCTGCGACAGCATCACCGTGATCGGCTCCTTCTCGATCATCGCCGACCAGTCGAGCACCTTCGCCCCGCCACCGACGATCTCCTCAATCGCCGTCCGCCGCGCATCGCCGAACTTGTCCTTCACCCCCGCCAGGTCGCGCTTCAGCTTGTTTCTCTGCTTGAGCGGGCTCTCGATCAAACCGCTAAGCCCCTCGCGCTCCTTGACCAGCCCGTCGCGCTCCTTGCGGAT
>JANMWM010000334.1:0-5570 GCA_031394005.1 Sphingomonas sp. | reverse complement strand
GCTCGCTGTCTTTCGTGCTTGACTGTCCGCTGTCCCAAAAGAGCGGACAAGGCGGATTTTCCTTTCATACGGCACCTCGATTGTGACACGACTGCCTACCACGAGTCGTTGGCGGGCGCTCTCTCTTGTTTCTCGAAACCCGCCGAAACTTAACTTACGTCACCGTGAACATTCGGAATATTCGCGGGTCCCGAGCACCCGGCGAGCAAGTTTCGAGGGCTGACGTTCGACTGATTTTCCAACCGCCGCCGCCTTCGATTCAACGCCCCACTTTCGCTCCGCCGCGATCCCTCCTAGACCCGCCCGATGCTCGAAATGCGCCCTGATTGTGAACGTTGCGGCACCGACCTGCCCGCCTCGGCGGCCGGGGCGTTCATCTGTTCGTTCGAATGTACCTTCTGCGCAGCGTGTGCCGAGGCGCTTGACGATCGCTGTCCCAATTGCGGGGGCGAGCTGGTGGATCGGCCCGCGCGGTCGAAGGCCAATCTCGCCAAGCACCCCGCCTCGACCACGCGAAAGTTCGCTTCATGAAGACACCGCGCATCCTCGTCATCGCCGGGTCGGATTCGGGCGGGGGCGCGGGGATCCAAGCAGATATCAAGACGATCACCATGCTCGGCGGCCATGCGATGACTGCGATCACCGCCGTCACCGCGCAGAACACGCTTGGCGTCAGCTCGGTCCACCCCGTGCCGACCGAGATGGTCCTCGCGCAGATCGACGCGGTGGTCGGCGACATCGGGGTCGACGCAGTCAAGGTCGGGATGATCGGCAGCGCCTTTACCGCGACGCAGGTGGCGCTGCGGTTGGCGAGCCTCGAGGTGCCGATCGTGTTCGACCCGGTGATGCTCGCGACGAGCGGCGCGGCGCTGGCCGACGAGGCGACGATTGCGGCGTTCGGACTGTTGATGGATGTCGCGACGCTCGCCACGCCCAACTTGCCCGAGCTGGGGCGGCTGACCGGCGACGAGGATCCGATCGCGGCGGGGCTGGCGCTGGTTTCGCGCCACGGCTGCGCGGTGCTGGTCAAGGGCGGGCACGATGAGGGCGACGCGCTCGCCGACGCGCTGATCGAAGAAGATAACCTCACCAGCTGGCAGGGCCAGCGGATCGACACGACGAGCACCCACGGCACCGGCTGCACGCTGGCGAGCGCGATCGCGTTTCACCTCGGCTGCGGCGAGAGCCTGGCGCGGGCGGTCGAACGCGGGCGGCATTTCGTGAGGATGGCGCTGCACGAGGCACCGGGGCTGGGGACCGGACATGGGCCGCTCGGGCAGCAGTCGGTGCGCCTCGATAGCGGCGCGGGGCCGCGGCTCAACCAGGTGACGGTGACGGGCAAGGATTATGCGGCGATGGTGACCTTCTATCGCGCGCTGGGTCTCAAGCAGATCGTCGACGCGCCGGAGAATAATTACGCCCGCTTCGAGAGCGCGGGGGGCGCGACCTTCTCGGTCCAGATCGATCCCGAAGAGGCGATATCCGAATCGACCGCCGTCTATTTCGAGTGCGACGACCTCGACCAGCGCGTCGAGCGGCTGGCGCGATCGGGGATGGCGTTCGAGCATGGCCCGCGCGACCAGCCGTGGATGTGGCGCGAAGCTCGCTTACGCGATCCGGCGGGGAACACGGTGTTCCTGTACAAGGCGGGCGAGGCGCGACGCTATCCGCCGTGGCGGGTCGCCGAATCGGTGGCACCGGATAGCCGCGCAAAATAGGTGGGGCGGATGGCGCGACCCTGTTTCAAGATCGAACGCGAGTTTGCCCAGCCGCTGGCGGGGGTCGACGAGGCCGGCTGCGCGCCTCTCGCCGGGCCGGTCGTGGCAGGGGCGGTGGTGCTCGACCGCGATCACTTCCCGCGCGGGATTGACGATAGCAAGAAGCTCGACCTTGAGACTCGCGAGGCGATCTTCGAGCGGCTGCAGAAGGTCGCGCGGATCGGGGTCGGGATCGCCTCGGTCGAGGAGATCGACACGCTCAATATCTATTGGGCGCGGATGTTGGCGATGCGCCGCGCGGTCGAAGCGCTCGGGTTCGAGCCGGCCTATGTGCTGGTCGACGGCAACCGTCTACCTCGGTGGGAGCGGACGACGGCAACGGCGATCGTGGCGGGCGACACCAAGTCCCGCTCGATCGCCGCCGCCTCGATCGTCGCCAAGGTCACGCGCGACCGGATCATGCTCGAGCACTCGCGCACTTATCCCGGTTATGGCTGGGAGACCAATCGCGGCTATCCGACGCCGCACCATTGCCGCGCGCTGATCGAACTCGGCTGCACCCCGCTGCACCGACGCAGCTTCAACCTCGTTCGCGAGCGGCTGGCAATAAGTGCCTCAGAAAAGTAATCGAATGATCGGAGATGTGTTGTCTGATCATGAAACCCGTGGTGCAGCCACGCTGCGCCACAGGCTCGCAGGAAGCGCGTCGATTGCCCAGGCGGCGGCGAGCACGACGAGTAAGGACATGGGCATTCCGATGCGCTCGACCAGATGCGATTGGATCAACAAGAGCCAGTGCACGACTTAGATTTCAAACGAGATCGAAGCCGCCGCGTAAGCAAGCCTTGCCGTCGGTTGCGCTAGGCGGGCAAGCCAATGGCGAAGGGGTGAATGGGCCAGCATAATCATGGCAAGCCCGACGGCCATGTGACGCAACGGGAGAATCGGATTGGCGCCAAACTTGCCCGGCGCCATCACGACCGGGATGAGCGCCACCTTGCACCAGACCAGCATCCACGCGAGAACAGTTTGCGGAAATGGTCGCCCCTTCTGATAGCTGTCGGCGGCGACGGCTCCTGCCCACCTCAACAGAAAATAGGAGCCGACCTGGGAGAAGTGGTTGGGCGAGACGATGAAGCTCGCGTAGAGCAAGGTGCGGGCAATTCCGATCGCGTGGTTGGTCCTGACCGGTGCGGCGTTGAATAATCGCAGGGCTAGCGGGAAAGCCGCATAAAACCACAATCCGTAAGATAGTGACCAAAGAGGACTGTTGCCGAGAAACGGCGCCATGAGCACGCCCGGCTTGAGCGAAGCCTCGTCCTGCAGCCCAAGCAGCGTCGGGTAAATACGCTTTGTCCGCCGGCCCCAGTAGCCGGGTCTACCCCCCGCTTCGTTGTAGAAAATCACAAACCCGCTCAGGAGGAAGAAGGTGATGACCACCTCCTGCGAAGTGCGCCATTGGGCCGCCGAACGCGTGCGAAGCGATGACGTATAGCGCTGCGAGGGCGCGGACGATATCGAGCAGCGCCCTGCCCGCGGGTGACAGCCGCAGCTCACTGACGCGTGCCGGGTCGGCAGGGGGCGGGGTTACTGCAACCGACGCTGTACTCCGCTTTGGTCGCATCGTCGGCCCCTGAACGAGCCAGCGACGAGTGCCAACCGGAAACAGCCTGGCGTAAATTCCCGTATCGAGTCCTTTGGGTGACACCACCACCCGCTGGGTCTCGCAATCATTCAATCCTCAACATCTGGTATTTCCTGTCCGCAGACATGCTGGGGTTGCACGCCGTCTCATTCCCAAGGTCTGGCCAACAGCTTGACCGCGAGTTCGCACTGACTCACCTTGTTCTCCAAGCAGGGGGACGAGATGAATCTGATCGCGCCAGTTGGGGAGAAGCAGGGCCGCGCGCGGCCCGTGGCGAAACCCAAGCTCAAGCTCGCCCCGCCGGTGCTGCCGCTCGACAGTGTGATCCAGGCCGATTGCGTCACCGCCATGGCGGCGCTGCCCGACAAGTCGGTCGACATGATCTTCGCTGACCCGCCCTACAATCTTCAGCTTGGCGGCGACTTGTTCCGGCCCGAGGGCGGAAGGGTCGATGCGGTCGACGATGAATGGGACAAGTTCGACAGCCTTGCGGTGTATGACAAGTTCACGAAGGAGTGGCTCGCCGAGGCGCGTCGAATCCTCAAGGACGACGGGACGATCTGGGTGATCGGCAGCTATCACAACATCTACCGCGTCGGCTCGCTTCTTCAGGACGCCGACTTCTGGATCCTCAACGACGTCGTGTGGCGCAAGACAAATCCGATGCCCAACTTCCGCGGCACCCGCTTCACCAATGCGCATGAGACGCTGATCTGGTGCTCGAAGGGGGAAAAAGCGCGTTACACCTTCAACTATACAACGATGAAGGCGCTCAACGACGATATCCAGATGCGCTCCGACTGGCTGTTCCCGATCTGCTCGGGGGGCGAGCGCGAGAAGGGGGATGACGGGCACAAGGCACATCCGACGCAGAAGCCGGAGGCGTTGTTGTACCGCATCCTGCTCGCCTGCACCAAACCGGGCGACGTGGTGCTCGACCCGTTCTTCGGGACGGGGACGACGGGCGCGGTGGCGAGGCGGCTCGGGCGGCGCTGGATCGGGATCGAGCGCGAGAAGAAATATGTCGAGGTGGCCAAGCGGCGGATCGCGGCAAGCTTGCCGCTCGACGAAAGCGCGATGACCATGATGGCTGACAAGCGCTCGGCGCCGCGTGTGGCGTTCGGAGTGCTGGTAGAGAGTGGGCTTGTCGCGCCGGGGGCGGTGTTGACCGACGCCAAGCGGCGATGGAGCGCGAATGTGCGCGCCGACGGAACGGTCGAGTGTGACGGTGTCGCGGGGTCGATCCACAAGGTCGGAGCCGGGCTTCAGGGCGCACCGTCGTGCAATGGCTGGACCTTCTGGCATGTCGAGCGCGACGGCCGGCTCGCCGAAATCGATACGCTTCGGCAGGCGCACTTGGCCGCCTTGTCCTGATCCGCCCGCGCCGCTAGTCGCTCGACATCCTCATTCAGACGGGCGATCCCATTGCTGCGTTTAAGACCCTCGACGATATTCCCGCCGACCTGACCGGCAAGCGGGTGCTGGTGCGGGTGGATTTCAACGTGCCGTTCCACAAGGGTGCGATCAGCGACGACACGCGGCTCCGTGCCGCGGTACCCACCATCGCTGAACTCTCCGACAAGGGCGCGATCGTGCTGCTGCTGTCGCACTTCGGTCGCCCCAAGGGCCAGTCGCGGCCCGACATGAGCCTTGCTCTGCTGGTGCGGCCGCTGTCCGAGCTGACCGGGCGGCCGGTGCGGTTCATCGAAGATTGCCAGGGTGCCGAAGCCGAACGGGCGATCACGACGATGATGGCCGGATCGATCGGCATCCTCGAGAACACGCGCTTTCACCTTGGTGAGGAGACCAACGAGCCTCAGCTCGCCAAGGGGATGGCGGCGCTCGGCGACTACTACGTCGATGACGCCTTCTCCGCCGCCCACCGTGCCCATGCATCGACCGAGGGCATCACTCACTTCCTGTCGTCGTTCGCCGGGCGGGCGATGGAGAGAGAACTCAAAGCGCTCGAAAAGGCGCTGGGCGAGCCCGAGCGACCCGTCGCGGCGGTGGTCGGTGGGGCCAAGGTGTCGTCGAAGCTCGCCGTGCTGGGGCATCTTGTAGGCTACGTCGATCACCTGATCATTGGCGGGGGCATGGCGAATACCTTCCTTGCGGCACGCGGGGTGAACGTCGGCAAATCGCTGTGCGAGCATGATCTCGTCGGCGAAGCGGAGGCAATCTTTGCCAAGGCCGAGGCGGCGAGCTGC
>JANMWM010000296.1:0-4705 GCA_031394005.1 Sphingomonas sp. | reverse complement strand
CGACGACCAGCAACAGCCTGACGCGAAGGCGGTGCTCAAGGCGAGCTTTGCCTCCGCCGGGCGATCGGCTGCGGTGGAAGTGTTCCGCGCCGATCACGGCTGGTGTGTTGCCGGAAGCCCGTCCTACAACGAACCCGAGGCTGAGCGCGCCTGGGTTAGGCTGTTGCAGCTTTATCGCGCTTGTTTGGTCTGATCAGCTCGCCTGCTGCGACATGGTTTCGGCGGCCCCCTGGTCGAGCTGCTTGCCTCGGCGATAGGCGTGGCGGTCGGTGACGCTGGCGATATAGTTCGTGATGGCGGGGCGCCGCTCCAGCAGCTTGAACATCGTCATGAAGCCGATCTGCGATCCGATCACGACGTCGGCGGCGCTGAATTTGTCCCCGGAGATAAACTGTTTGCCGGTGACCGCAGCCTCGAGCGTGTCGACCGCGCGCTCGAAGCTGCCATAGCCGCGAACATGCGCTGCTTGCCGGCATCGAGTTCCCAGCCCGCCGACTTGTTGGTGAACGCTGCCTCGATCGGGCCCGAGGCGAAGAAGGTCCAGCGGTAATAGTCGGCGCGTTGGCCAAGCGGCGGGGCGAGCCCGGCGGCGGGGAAGGCGTCGGCGAGATAGTGGCAGATCGCTGCGACCTCGGTCACGACCTTGCCGTCGTGGACGATCGCTGGAATCTTCTGCATCGGATTGACCGCCCGATAGGCGTCGCCCTTCAGCGTGCCGTCATAGGTCAATATCTCGGTGTCGTACGGCTGCCCCACCTCCTCGAGCATCCACCGCACGATCTGCCCGCGCGATTGCGGATTGGTGTAGAATTTGAGGTCTGTCATCAGTCTCTCCTTACCCACGAAAGCGCTAGCGCTTCTTGTATTTGTCGAACCACGCGATGATCGCCGCCGTCTTGGCCGCTGATTGCGACGGCCGGGCAGCGAGGCCGTGGTGGTTGGCACCGGGCACTTTCACGAATGCGGTCGGCACGCCGCGCACCTGCAGCGCGGTGTAAAGCTGCTCGGACTCGCTCACCGGGGTGCGATAATCGTCAGTGCCGACGACGACCAGAGTGGGGGTCTTGATCTTGCCGAACAGCGAGACCGGCGACAGCTTGTAGTAAAGCTGCGGGTCCTCCCACGGCATTTTGCCGAGCCAATATTTGGCTTGATCGGATCCACCGTCCGACGTCAGCGCCATCGACGTCCAGTTGATCACCGGCTTCTGCGCCGCCGCGGCGCGAAAGCGGTCGGTCGAGCCGACGATCCATGCGGTGAGGATGCCGCCCCCCGAGCCGCCGGTGACGAACAGGTTTTCGGGATCGGCGACCCCGCTCGCCACCGCCGCGTCGACCGCCGCCATCAGGTCGGCGAAGTCGCTCCCCGGATAGGTCTTGTCGATCCCGTCGGCGAACGCCTGGCCATAGCCGGTCGAGCCGCGCGGGTTGGTGTAAAGGACGGCATAGCCGGCGGCGGCGTAAAGCTGATCATCGCTCGAGAAGCTCGGGCCGTAGGAAGCGAACGGCCCACCATGGATCTCGAGAATCAGCGGCACGTGGGCTCCCGCGACATAGTTGGGCGGAGTGATCAGCCACGCTGGCACCTGCCCGCCGTCGGGCGCGCGGACGGGTAGCGACCGGATCGCGCCGAGGCGCTTGGCGGCGAGATAATCGTCGTTGAGCCGCGTCAATCGACGGGTCGCGCCCTCGCTGGCGATGCCGACATCGGCGGGGTGCGCCGGGTCGCCGGTGGTGAAGGCGACCGCCCCCGTTCGCGCCAGACTGAAATCGCCGCCGACGTAAGGCCGGTCAATGTCCGATCCGACGATCCCGCTCGCCAGTCGGGTGACCCGCCCGTCGAGCGTCACGCGCGACACGCGGCGGTCGCCCTGTTCCTCATAGCCGACGACGAGCGAGCGGCCGTCGCGCGCCCATTCCACATGATCGATGCTTCGGTCGAACGACGCGGCGACTTGGCGCACCCCGCTGCCGTCGCGGTTCATGATATAGAGGTGGTCCTGGTCGAACGCCTTGCCGTCATCGTCCGACCCGGTGAAGGCGATCAGGCGCCCGTCGGGAGACACCGCCGGGTTCTGGTCGGGGCCGTTGCGATGGGTCAGCGCGGTCAGCGTACCGCTGGCGAGGTCGAGCGACTGGATATCGCTGTCGCGGAAGGTGCGCTGCCAGTCGCCTTTGCGCACCGCGCTGAACAGGATCGAACGGCCGTCGGGGGTCCAGCCAAGCGGCCCGCCGTCGTGCCACGGTCCGAAGGTCAGCTGGCGCGGGGCCCCCCCGTCGGCGTCGATCACAAACAGATGATCCCAGCCGGGCTTGAGGTAGCCGCTGTCGTCGGTGCGATAAGTGAGCTTGTCGATCACTTGCAGCGGCTCGGCCCACTTCGCGCCCTCGGGCTTGGCCGGCGCCTTGCCGAGCGTGAGGCCCTCGTCGGGGATTGCCATGACATAAGCGATGCGGCGCGAGTCGGGGGACCAGGCGATGTTCTGCGGGCTGTTGGGCAAACCCGTGATCCGCGCCGTCGCGCCGCTCGCCAGCCAGCGGACGAACAGCTGCGACGATCCGTCCTCAGCCCCGCTTCCTCCGCCACCAGCGGCGGCGTAAGCAATGCGGCTGCCGTCGGGCGACCAGCGCGGGCTGTGCGCGCCCGCCGTGGTGACGAGCGGCTGCTGCCGCCCGCTGGCGACGTCGACCAGCCAGATCGACGGCACCGCGCGGTCGGTCATGATGTCGCCGGTCAGCCGGACATAGGCGACCTGCCGCCCGTCGGGACTGATCTGGACATCCGAAGCGCGGGTCAGGTTGAACAGGTCAATGCCCGAAAACAGCGGATTGGGTGCCTCGGCGGGAGCGGCTATCGCCCCGCCGGCCGACCCAAACAACGCCACCGCTCCAAACGCCTTAAACGCCAACCGCCACTTGCGCATCATCTTCCCCCTGGTGTTCAGAGGCGATCATGCGCAAGTGGCCGGGCTTCACAAGCCTCGGTGCGATTTTATCGGCGCGCGAGCACCGGGCGAAGGCGGGCGACGGCATAGTCGTTGGCCGCCTCTGCACCACGAACGACCGCGCCCATGCCGAACATCTCATGCGTCACGCCGGTGAATGTGCGCTGCTCGACGCTGACCCCGGCGCGGCGGAGCGCGGTGGTGAGGGTCAGGCCGTCCGACAGCAGGGGATCGATCTGCGCGCTGACGATCGTTACCGGCGGCAGTCCGCGCAGGTTGGCCTTGACCAGGTTGATCCGCGGATCCTGCATATCCGCCGGGCTGCGCGAGAAGTAATAGGCGAACCACGGCAGGTCGGGTGTCGACAGCGGCTTGGCGTTGGCGGCGGTCATGCGCGAGGGCAGGGTCTTGCTCGAATTGGCGATCGGATAGACCGAGACGATGTGGCGCGGCATCGGCATGTGATGGGCGCGCGCGGCGATCGCGGTGGTGATCGCGAGGTTGCCGCCCGCGCTCTCGCCGACGAACGCCAGCCGCGAGGTGTCGCCGCCCCAGCTACCCGCCTTGTCGAGAATCCAGCGATAGGCGGTGACCGCATCATCGTGCTGAGCGGGGAACTTGTGCTCCGGGGCGTGGCGATATTCGACCGAGACGACCATCGCGCCGAGCTTCTTGGAAAGCATCCGCGGGGTTGAATCATAGACGTCGAGATTGGCGATGACCCAGCCGCCGCCGTGGTAATAGACGACTAGCGGGAGCGGGCCGCGGGCGTGGTTGGCGGGGGTGTAGATCCGCGCGACCTGCTCCTTGTCGCGGCCATAGGCGAGGTCGCGCGTGACGACCGCCGGATCGGGCGCGGTGCTCATCCCGCGCTGGCGCAGGACGACGCGGACCCCGTCGACGGGCGACGGCTGGGCGCGGGCCTGCGTCGGGGTGAGCGAATGGATCGGGCGGGCGCCGAGTTTGGCCATCCCGTTGAGGACCGCTTGCATGTCGGGTGCGGCGGGCGGCGGAAGCTGCTTCGACGGCGGGCGGAATATTGGCGGGCGCGCATCGGGCGACCCGGTGGGCGAGCTTTGGGCGATGGCGGTACCGGCGAGCAGGAACAGCGGCGCGGCGAGAGCCGCGCGGGCGAAGATGGACGTCATTGGGGAAGGCTCCTTAATTCCCCCGGCTTGTAAACTCGGCAAGAAGTCCGGCGTTCCATGGATTGACGACGGGATCGCGCTGCTTCGTCCGGCTGATCGCTGGAGGGAGGGCGAGAACGGTGGAGAGTCGTCCACACCGCCATGATGGACCGTCCGCTTTCGATCACTTCCGGCCTCTCGCAATCGACGCAGCGGACGCCAGAAGTCTGACGGTCGGTTCTCAACCCACTGGCGAACAAGTGCTGCTGTCTGGGCACTGGTGGCGCGGGAGCGCACTCAGACGCCGGCACTAAGCGAGGAGCCGACCAATGCCTCAATTCTTTATCGAGCGCGAGATGCCGGGAGTAGGCAACCTTTGTGCAGCCGACCTGAAAGGCGCTTCTCAAAATTCCTGTTCGGTCTTGCGCAACCTCGGTCCAGACATTCAGTGGGTCCACAGTTATGTCACCGATGACAAGATATACTGCATTTATCGCGCGCCCAGTGATGCGCACCACCGCATGCCTCGAGCGCCACCGTGCACCGCGGCTGGGACACGAAGAAACTCAGCAGCTTCCCCCGCGTGAGCCTGCGACTGAACATAGTGCAACCGGCGCTATCGGCCCCATGGGCG
>JANMWM010000275.1:0-1685 GCA_031394005.1 Sphingomonas sp. | reverse complement strand
CGACCGGCCACACCTTGAACCCGGTATTACCCGGGCGGAAATAGAATTTCTCCTGATAGCCGGGGCCGTCGGGTATGTGACTCTTGCGGTAATTGCCGGCGATCTTGCCGTCGGGACCGATCATCGCAAGGCTGTTGTAGTGGTGCTGGCCGTCGAGCTCGAAGTAGCTGGTCGGGATCCACAGGTTCAGTTCGTCAGCGAGTTTCTGCATGGCGAGTACCGAGGGATGGTCGGCGGTGACGCGGGCGGTGGCGAACTGGTTCTCATCTTGGACTCGGCAGAAATAGGGGCCTTCGAATAGCTCCGGGGGGAGGACGACCTGTACGCCCTTGCCCGCCGCCTCGCGGACGAGGTCGGAGACGCTGGCGATGTTGCGCGCCGTGTCCTCGCCGAACGCGAGTTGGAGCGCGGCGACGGTGAGTTTGGTCATCTGGGCACCTGCTGGCTGATGCAGTGAAAGCTTCCGCCCCCGGTGAGGAGGTGGTCGGCGCGGAGGCCGACGGCCTTGCGGTTGGGGAAGATCGCCTGGACGACGTCGACCGCGGCTCGGTCGTTGGGCGCGCCGTAGAGCGGGACGACGACGGCGGCGTTGCCGATGACGAAGTTCATGTAGCTGGCGGGGACGATTTCGCCGTCCCGCTCCACCAGGCCGGGAGAGGGGAGGGTGACGACGTCGAGCTTGGCATTGGCAAGGCGTCGCGCGGCGTCGATGTAGATTGCACGGTTGGGGTCGTCGGCGCTGGCGGTCGGGATCGCCACTCGCCCCGGGCCGACGAAGCGCGCGAGGTTGTCGATATGGCCGTCGGTATGGTCGCCGGCGAGCCCCTCACCGAGCCACACGACGCGGATGGCGCCGAGATTCAATGCTAGCCGCCGTTCGATGTCGGTTCGACTCATGCCTGGGTTGCGGTTGGGGTTCAGGAGGCACTGTTCGGTCGTGATGAAGTTCCCCGATCCATCACCGTCGATCGCTCCGCCCTCGAGGATCCAGTCGGCCTTGGCGTAAGGCAGGTCGGCTTCGACCGCTAGCCGCTGGCCGATGCTGACGTCGCCGAGGAGGTCATACTTCCCGCCCCAGCCGTTGAAGCCGAATCCCTGTGCCAGGCGCGCCTTGCCCGAGCCGGTGACAATCGCGGCGGTATCGCGCAGCCAGACGTCGCCGAACGGCTCGATGATGACCCGCGCGAAGGGGGCAAGTTTGCACGCGACGGCTGCGGCGATCTCATTAGCTGTAACAAGCCATACCGCCTCGCCCTTCCCCGCGGCATGGATCGCGCGCGCAAATTCCGCGACTTCGGCCTGCGCCGAGTGGAGGTCCTCGACCCAAAGTTCTGGGTCGGACGGAAAGCCGATCCACAGCGCCTCGTGCGGCGCCCATTCGGGGAGGGGAGGGGTCATCATGGTCGCGGGGCGATACCAAGCACATCCCCTCCCGCCAAGCTGTGCTTGCAATCGGCCTGAACTGCGTCATGCTGATGGTGCCGATTAGGGGGACAGTAGATGATCCGGCCAGTAAAGTTCGCGGGCGCTTGGTTGTTGCTCGCAGCCACCGCCATTCCCGTTCATGCCCAGACCGCAACGCTCGAAACCGACGCGGCCGCATTCGGTGCGCGGGAGGCGGTCGAGTCGATCGATATTTCGCCGGGTGGCGACAAGATCGCGATGGTTGTCGCCCAGGCCGGGCG
>JANMWM010000180.1:0-3241 GCA_031394005.1 Sphingomonas sp. | reverse complement strand
CCAAAGTTACGATCCACAAGCTGGCGACGGGCGTGGCCGGGCTTGACGATATCGTAGGCGGCGGCATTCCGGAATTTTCGATGAACCTGCTGGGCGGCACTCCAGGCTGCGGCAAGACAACGATGGTGCATCAGTTTGCATTCGCCAATGCGACCCCGGAGAGGCCGGCGCTCTACTTCACCGTCCTCGGCGAACCGGTTATCAAGATGTTGCGTTATCAACAGCAGTTTTCGTTCTACGACGAATCCAAGGTGGGTTCCGCCATCCGGTTCATAAACCTCACCGACATCGTACTGGAGCAGGACCTGAACGCGGTGCTCGCGGAAATCATCGAGCAAGTCCGCGCGGCCAATGCAGGCGTGGTGGTGGTGGACTCTTTCCGCACGCTGGCGCGCAAGGCCATCAGCGATGCGGGCGAACTGGAAGTGCAGTCGTTCGTCCACCGTCTCGCTCAGTTCCTCACCAGTTGGGAGGCAACGACGTTTCTGGTCGGCGAATATGCCCAAGATGAAATCCGCGATAATCCACAGTTAACCATGGTCGACGCCATCTTCTGGCTGTCGCAAGTCACCGAGCGGAACTCCGTGGTGCGCAAGCTGCAGGTCATGAAGCTGCGTGGCCAGGCCTCCGTGCCGGGACTGCACACTGTCCGCATCACCAATGACGGGCTGCAGGCCTTTTCGCGCACGTTGGGACTGGACGGTGCCAGACCGTCACCTTCGCGGCGCAGCCGTCTTTCCACCGGCATTCCCGACCTCGACAAGATGTTGGGCGGCGGCGTGCTCGAAGGCGATAGTGTGCTGGTGGCCGGGCCCTCGGGCACAGGCAAGTCGGCCTTGGCGACGCAATTCATCGCCGAAGGCCTGCGCAAGGGTGAACCGGGGATCATGGCGATCTTCGAGGAGCGCCCGAACGGTTACACCCGGCGGGCGGACACGTTCGGCCTGAAGCTGCAAGAGGCGGAAAAGGCGGGGACGCTCGAAGTCCTTTACCTTCGTCCGCTAGACCTTTCGGTGGACGAGACGATGCAGGCGATTTTGGACGCCATCGTAAGAGTCGGCGCGAAGCGGGTGGTGATTGATTCACTCGTCGGTTTCGAGATGGCGCTGGCGCCTGGCTTTCGCACCGACTTCCGTGAGTCGCTCTATCGGATGATCGGGGCCTTGACTGGCGCCGGGATCACGATTCTCAGCACCGTCGAGGTGGAGGACAACTTCACCTCGCTGCAGTTCAGCCGCTACGCGATCTCGTTCCTAACCGACGACATCATCCGGCTGCGCTATGTCGAAATCGAGGGTCAGCTGCGCAAGACGTTGGTGATCATCAAAATGCGGGGCGGCAACCACAGCAAAGACATTCGTGAATATGTCATCACCGACAAGGGCGTGGTGATCATCCACCCGCTACGTACAGATTTCAGCAATTTGAGTACCGGAATTCCTTACAGAACTGGCCCGCATAAGGCGCAGTCTCCCGAAGCGGCACCGGAGCCGAAGGCGAAGAACTAACTAAGTAGTATCATTGACCCTCTCTTGGACTTCCAACGCCAACTTCGCGTTGAAATTGGCCGGGCGGGGGCAAATCAAAAAGTTCAATCTTCAAGCAGGTTGGGCCTCCTTAACTGCTCATTCGATTTTCTGGCACAATTCATGTCTGTGGTATACGGGTGTCCGCAGACGAGCGCCTCGTCGGGCGGATGACATAAATGACTGAAGCCACGAAGTTTTATAAGAATACGGTCGAGATGAACGAGGCGCTGATCCTCAGTTCGCTGCGCCAGCAGGAACTCGTCGATATCGCAGACGCATTAAACGCCAAACTGCGACGCGAAATCACCGAGCGCAAGTTGGCGGAGGCGACGCTCCTCGAAAGCGAAGGACGCTATCGCACACTATTCGAGATGGGTCCCGTGGCCACCTATTCCTGCCATGCCTCTGGCGTCATTCGGGATTTCAACCGCCGCTCCGTCGAATTGTGGGGACGAGAGCCAGCGATAGACGAGGATAGCGAGCTATTTTGTGGCTCGTTCAAAATGTTCCGTCCGGACGGCAGTCACTTGCCCCACGAACAAAGTCCCATGGCCGACGTGTTGAGCGGTAAGATAGCGGAGGCGCGTGACGTGGAAGTCTACGTCGAGCGGCCTGACGGCACGCGGATTATTACAGTGCTAAATGTCCGTCCGCTAAAGAACCAGCGCGGAGAAATGACCGGGGCTATCAATAGCTTTTTCGACGTCACTGAGCGACGGGCAGCACAGGAAGCCGTCCGCGCGAGCGAAGCGAAATTCCGGATGCTCTTCGAGTTTATCGATGAGGGCTTCTGCACCCTACAGAAGCTGGAAACCCGCGCCGGCGAGCGGAGCGACTTCCGATACCTCTCCGCCAACGCGGGCTTTGAAAAACAAACTGGCGTCGGCGGCGTCGTCGGCAAGACCATTCGGGAACTGTTTCCGGAAGAGTCGGAAGAATGGTTCGACATCTACGACGAAGTCATGGCGACGGGAGAGCCGATCCGCTTCGAGCGTGAACTGGCATCGCAGGGGCGAACGCTGGAATTGTTTGCCTTTCGTTTCGAGGATGAAGCACTCCTGAAAGTCGGTGTGATCTTCCTCGACGTGAGCCTGCGCAAACATCATCAGGGACAGCAGGAGCTGCTCCTCAAAGAGATGGATCACCGGGTCAAAAACCTGTTTGCCATCGTTGCGGGAATGGTGACGTTGAGCGCCAGGTCGGCGAACACGCCCAAGGAACTGGCCGAGACCGTTCAAGGTCGGCTTGGCGCGCTCGCCAGCGCGCACCAGTTGATCAGACCGAAGTATTCGGCGGCCGAGGCCACCAAGCGAAAAACTACCTTAAGCGAACTGGTCCGAAAGATTCTCTCGCCCTATGCCGATCCGGCAGGAACCGGCGACAGCGCACGCACGGAAATCGAAGGGCCGGAGATTCCGGTCGGCACCGAGGCCACCACCAATGTCGCACTTGTCGTGCATGAGTTGGCGACGAACGCGGCCAAGTACGGCGCCCTCTCGGTCCCTGGCGGTCGCGTCCACATTTCGTGGGCGTTGGTCGAGGGACGCTTTGTCCTGACGTGGGAAGAGAAAGATGGACCCGTGATCACGGGTCCGCCCGAGCGGGAGGGGTTTGGCAGCGTATTGGCCCGCAGAAGCGTCAGCGGCGGGCTACGAGGGGACCTGAATTTCGACTGGAAACCCACCGGGTTGATCGTCCTTGTTTCGGCGGAA
>JANMWM010000162.1:0-8116 GCA_031394005.1 Sphingomonas sp. | reverse complement strand
TTCAACGTCAGCCCGTCCGCGTCACTGTTTGCTGGATACGAGGGACGCTTCCGCAAGGGGCTGACGGCGCACGACTTCTCGGCCGGTTTCCGCGTCGCGCTGGGCAGCCCGGCGATTGCCCCGCCTCCTCCGCCACCGCCGCCGCCTTCGAAGGGCGAGCGCGGCTAAGCCCCACGGTTTCTGGATCGAACAGGAGGGGGGTGGAGCAAAGGCTCCGCCCCTTTTTGTTTGGCGGCACTCGTCGATCGACAACCGCCGCTCGTTCGAAATGCCGCTGGACCGTGGGCGCTCGTCGAGGCAAGGCGCGACGGGATCCAATCGAAGGCGGATGAATGAGCAACATGATCGACAAGGCCGGGCTTAAGGTCGCCGGATCGTTGGCGGATTTCATCGAACGTAATGCGCTGCCCGGCACTGGTCTCGAGGCCGCCACCTTCTGGTCAGGCGTCGCCGCGATCTTCGCCCGCTTCGGACCCGATAACGCCACGCTGCTCGCCACTCGGAACGAGCTTCAGGCCAGGATCGATGCCTGGCACCAGGCCCGCCCCGGCCAGCTCGAATACCAGGCCTTCCTTCGCGACATCGGCTATCTCGTCCGCGAGCCCGCGCCGTTCGCGATCACGACCACTAACGTCGACGACGAGATTGCGCGCCTCGCCGGCCCGCAGCTGGTCGTCCCCGTGCTCAATGCGCGCTTCGTGCTCAACGCCGCTAACGCGCGCTGGGGCAGTCTTTACGACGCGCTCTACGGCACCGACGCGCTTCCCGGCGCAGCGGCGAGCAAGGGTTACGACCCTGTTCGCGGGGCGCAGGTCATAGCCTGGGCGAAAGCCTTCCTCGACGACGCGGTCCCGCTCGCCAAGGGCTCATGGACCGGCTGGGCCGGCGGAACCCCGGCGCTGGCCAACCCGGCGCAACTCGTCGGCACAGCGGGCAAGAATTATCTCCTCCGCCACAACGGCCTTCACATCGAGCTGGTCGTCGACAAGGCCCATCCGGTCGGCCGCGACGATCCCGCCGGTCTCGCCGACGTCGTCCTCGAATCCGCGCTGACGGCGATCGTCGATCTCGAGGATTCGATCGCCGCGGTCGATGCCGAGGACAAGGTCGCGGCCTATGCCAACTGGCTTGGGCTAATGAACGGTACCCTTAAGGCGAGATTCGCCAAGGGCGGCGCGACAACGACCCGTGCGCTCGAGCCCGACCGGAACTTTACTGCCCAGGATGGGAGCGAATTCACCCTCCCCGGCCGCAGCCTGCTGTTCGTCCGCAACGTCGGCCATTTGATGACCACGCCGGCGGTGCTGCTCGCCGACGGCTTGGAAGCACCTGAAGGCATTCTCGATGCCATCGTCACCAGCCTGATCGGCGTCCACGACCTCAAGGGTGAGAGACGCTTGCGCAATAGTCGCGCGGGATCGATCTATATCGTCAAGCCCAAGATGCACGGCCCCGACGAGGCCGCCTTTACCAACCGCCTGTTCGACGCGGTCGAGGATTTGCTTGCCCTTCCCCGCCATACCATCAAGGTCGGCGTGATGGACGAGGAGCGCCGCACCTCAGCCAACCTCGCCGCCTGCATCGCGGCGGTGAGGAACCGCATCGTCTTCATCAACACCGGCTTCCTCGATCGCACCGGTGACGAGATGCATACGTCGATGCAAGCCGGACCGATGATCCGCAAGGGCGAGATGAAGAGCGCGGCGTGGATCAAGGCCTATGAAGATCGCAACGTCCAGATCGGGCTCGCCTGCGGCCTGTCGGGCAAGGCGCAGATCGGCAAGGGGATGTGGGCCGCGCCCGACCGCATGGCCGACATGCTGGAGCAGAAGATCGGTCACCCGCTGACCGGCGCCAACACCGCGTGGGTGCCCAGCCCGACCGCGGCCACCCTCCACGCAACCCATTATCACCAGGTCGACGTGTTCGCTCGCCAGGCGGAGCGCCGCGCCGAGCCGGTCGCCTCGCTCGACGCGCTCCTCGACGTGCCGATCGCGCATGGTCACAACTGGTCGCCGCAGGAAATTCGCGACGAACTCGACAACAACGCGCAGGGAATCCTTGGCTATGTCGTGCGCTGGATTGATCAGGGGGTTGGCTGCTCGAAGGTCCCCGACATCCACGACATCGGCCTGATGGAGGACCGCGCGACGCTACGCATTTCGTCGCAGCACATGGCCAACTGGTTGCTCCACGGCGTTGCCAGCGCCGAGGAGATCGACGCCGCCTTCACCCGCATGGCCGCCAAGGTCGACGCGCAGAACGCTGGCGACCCGCTCTATCGACCGATGGCGGGCCACCCCGACAGCCTCGCCTGGCAGGCGGCGCGCGCGCTCGTGTTCGAAGGCGTCACCCAGCCCAACGGCTATACCGAGCCCCTCCTTCACCGCTTCCGCCAGCGAGCCAAAGCAGGCGATTCGGCACGGGTGTCGCCGCAGCCGACTTCCTAACTTGGCGCCCGCCCACGCAAGATTCTTTCAATCTGGCGATTCCGGACGGCCGCTCGTCTGCTCTTTGACGCGACCCTCTTGCCAAACGCCTCGCTTGTTGCCTGTGTCCGGCAATGCGACGCAATCGGGGGATTCACCGCCCCTGGGACAGGGGTTTCGAGCAATGACCAGATGGATCGGCGCAGCGGTGGCGGTCGCGCTTTTGCTTGGCGGATGCGGCCAGAGCGGCGGCTCGGGCCCCAAGCTGCTCAACGTCAGCTATGACCCCACGCGCGAGCTCTACAAGGACATCAACAGCGCCTTCGCCGCGCAGTGGAAGAAGGATCATGGCCAGGACGTCGGCTTCGAGATGAGCCACGGCGGATCGGGCAAGCAGTCGCGCGCCGTGATTGACGGGCTTGGTGCGGACGTCGTCACACTCGCGCTGGCCGGCGACATCGACGCCATCGCGGCCAAGAGCGGAAAGCTCCCCGCAACCTGGCAGTCGCGGCTTCCCGGCAACAGCGCGCCCTACACCTCGACGATCGTGTTCCTAGTCCGCAAGGGCAATCCCAAGCACATCCGCAACTGGGCCGACCTGGTGAAGCCCGGGATCGAAGTCATCATCCCCAACCCAAAGTCATCGGGCGGCGCGCGCTGGAACGTGCTTGCCGCGCTCGCCTGGGGCCGCGCCATGCTCGGCTCCGATGCCAAGGCCCAGGCCTTCGTCAACGACCTCTTCAACCACGTCCCCATCCTCGACAGCGGAGCGCGCATGGCAACCACGACCTTCGTCGAACGCGGCATCGGCGACGTGCTGATCGGCTGGGAAAATGAGGCAATGCTGGCGAGCGACAAGCTCGGCAAGGACAAGGTGCAGATCATTGTCCCCTCGATATCGGTGTTAGCCGAGCCCTCCGTCGCGGTGATCGACGAGAATGCGAAGAAGCACGGCACGTTCGAGCTCGCCAACGCCTATCTGAAGTTCCTCTACACCCCGCAGGCGCAGGAGCTGATCGCGAAAAACCATTACCGCCCGCGCGATCCCGCCGTCGCCGCAAAGCACGCCGCCGACTTCCCGCAACTCAAGCTCGCTACCATCGCCGACTTCGGCGGGTGGAAGGTCGCGCAGAAGAAATACTTCGCCGACGGCGGGCTGTTCGACGCGATCATGGCGAAGAAGGCACACTGAGCCTGGCAGTGGCCTTGCCGGCGGCAATCCCGCCAGCTCTTGCGCCGCACCTGCCGCGTATCGAGGTCCCGCGCGTTCGCCGCTCGATCATCCCAGGCTTCGGGCTCAGCCTCGGCATCACCCTCGTCTGGCTGTCGTTGATCGTGTTCCTGCCGCTGTCCGCGCTCGCATGGAAAGTCGCGAGCATGGGCCCGCACGAGTTCGCGGCCGCCGCGCTCAGCGCCCGCGCGCTTGCCGCCTACAAGGTCAGCTTCAGCGCCGCGCTCGTCGCCGCGCTCGTCAATGCCGTCTTCGGCACGCTCGTCGCCTGGGTACTCGTGCGCTATTCCTTTCCCGGCCGCCGCCTCGTCAGCGCGATCGTCGACCTGCCCTTCGCGTTGCCGACCGCGGTCGCGGGCATTGCGCTGACCACCCTCTACGCCCCCAACGGGCTGATCGGCGCGCTGGTCGCCCCGCTCGGCGTCAAGGTCGCCTTCACCTGGCTCGGAATCACCGTCGCGCTGACTTTCGTCGGCCTGCCGTTCGTCGTCCGCTCGATCGAGCCGGTCCTTGCCGACCTCGGCCTGGATGTCGAGGAAGCCGCGACCACGCTCGGCGCGAGCCGCCTGCAGACCTTCAACCGCGTCATCTTCCCCGCGATCTTCCCCGCGCTGCTGACCGGCTTCGCGATGGCCTTCGCGCGAGGCGTCGGCGAATATGGCTCGGTCATCTTCATCGCCGGCAACATGCCTTATCACACCGAAATCGCGCCGCTGCTGATTGTCACCCAGCTCGAGCAATATGATTATAACGGCGCCAGCGCGATCGCGGTCGTGCTGCTGCTTGCATCGTTCAGCCTGCTCGTCGTCCTGAACCTTTACCAGGCGTTCGTCGCCAGCCGCGGCGGGCGCGGCGAATGAAGCGGTCCGTCGGCGAAGGGCGCGGCGCACGCACCGGGCTCATCGCGCTGGCGCTGGGATTCCTCGGGCTGATGCTCGCGCTCCCGCTAGCAACCGTGTTCGGCCAAGCGCTCGACCATGGAGTCCCCGCCTTCCTCGACGCGATCCGTCAGCCCGACGCGCTCGCCGCGATGCGCCTGACCTTGCTCGTCGCCGCGATCGCCGTCCCCGCCAATGTCATCTTCGGCCTCGCCGCCAGCTGGGCGATCACCAAGTTCGACTTTACCGGCAAGAGCCTGCTGACCAGCCTGATCGACTTGCCCCTGTCGGTTTCCCCGGTCGTCTCGGGCCTGATCTATGTCCTGCTGTTTGGCGCGCAAGGCTGGTTTGGCGAATGGCTCGGTGACCGCGACATTCAGATCATCTTCGCCGTCCCCGGCATCGTCCTTGCCACCATGTTCGTCACCTTCCCGTTCGTCGCGCGCGAACTCATTCCCTTGATGCAGGGCCAGGGCCGCGATGACGAGGAGGCCGCGCTCAGCCTTGGCGCCACCGGATTCCAGACCTTTTTCCGCGTCACCCTGCCCAACATCCGCTGGGGCCTGCTCTACGGGGTGCTGCTGTGCAACGCCCGCGCGATGGGCGAATTCGGAGCGGTGTCGGTCGTCTCGGGTCACATTCGCGGGCACACCAACACCATGCCGCTCCACGTCGAGATTCTCTACAACGAGTATGATTATGTCGCCGCCTTCGCCGTCGCCGCACTGCTTGCGCTTCTCGCGATCGTCACGCTGGCGTTGAAGAGCCTGCTTGAATGGCGCTACGGCCATGCTTCCGCGGGGGCCGGGCATTGAGCATCAAGCTAGACAATATCAGCAAGTCGTTCGGCACCTACGCCGCGCTTCACGACGTCAGCCTCGAAGCGCGCGATGGCGAGTTTCTTGCGCTGCTCGGCCCGTCGGGATCGGGCAAGACCACGCTTTTGCGGATCATCGCCGGGCTCGAATTCCCCGACAGCGGCAGCGTCTTCTTCGGCGACGAGGATGTCACCGACCTCAAGGCCGCCGCACGCCGCGTCGGCTTCGTCTTTCAGCATTATGCGCTGTTCCGCCACATGACCGTTGCTGACAATGTCGCCTTTGGTCTCGCCGTCCGCAAGCGCCGCGACCGCCCGCCCAAGAACGAGATCAAGCGCCGCGTCGCCGAACTGCTCGAACTGGTCCAGCTCGGCGGCCTCGGCGACCGCTTCCCCGCACAGCTCTCGGGCGGTCAGCGTCAGCGCATCGCGCTCGCCCGCGCGCTCGCCGTCGAACCGCGCCTGCTTCTCCTCGACGAGCCGTTCGGCGCCCTTGACGCCAAAGTACGCAAGGACCTGCGTCGCTGGCTCCGCACCCTCCACGACAGCATGGGGGTGACCTCCGTCTTCGTCACCCACGACCAGGAAGAAGCGCTCGAACTCGCCGACCGCGTTGTCGTCATGGACTATGGCCGGATCGAGCAGGTCGCCCGCCCGCGCACCATCTACGACCGCCCCGAGAACGCGTTCGTCTATGACTTCGTCGGGGATTCGAACCGCCTGCCCGTTACAATCACCGGCGGCCAGGCGAGCTTCGCCGGCCGGCCCCTCGCGATCAAGATTGACGGCGCGCCGGATGGCTCCGCCGAAATTCGCTTCCGCCCGCACGAGGTCCGCCTGACCCCTTCGGCCGAGGGGGCACTCGAAGGCCGCGTGACCCTCATCCTCCCCCGCGCGGGTACGCTCCGAGTCGAAGCCGAAATTGACGGCCTGCCCCGCCCGGTCGAACTCGACCTCCCTGCCGACGCCCCCATTATCCATGGCGCCCCGATCCGTTTCGTGCCGACCGAGCCACGTTTCTTCGCAAGCTAGCGCCTGATTGCGCCCTCGCGGCGCACGTCGGCCAGCGTCGGATAGCCGTTGACTGCCATCATCAGGTCGGCCTCGGCGAGGATCGAGTGGAGGACGTGCGCCGCCCCCTCGGCCCCGTCGAGCGCGAGGCCATAGAGATAGGGCCGCCCGACTCCGACCATCCGCGCCCCGAGCGCAACCGCCTTCACCACATCGGTCCCGGAGCGGATCCCGCTGTCGAACAGCACCGGCGCATTTCCCGCCGCCTCGACCACGCCTGGCAGGCAGTCGATCGCCGCGATCCCGCCATTGGCCTGCCGCCCGCCGTGGTTCGAGCAATAAATCCCGTCCGCCCCCTCATCGATCGCGCGGCGCGCGTCGTCGGGGTGGCAAATCCCTTTCAACAGGATCGGCAGCTTAGTCGCCGACTTCAGCCAGCCAAGGTCGCTCCACTCCATCGCCTTGCCGAACAGCCCCGCCCACAACTGCACCGCCTCAGCGAGATTGCCCTCGACCGGCTTGCCGAGCCGCGCCTGGAATACTGGGTCGCTAAAGTAATTGACCAGCACATGCCCCCTAAGCTGAGGGAAATTGCCGCTGTTGAGGTCGCGCGGCCGCCACCCCGTGACCCAGGTATCGAGCGTCACGATCAGCGCCTTCGCCCCCGCCCCCTCGGCGCGCCGCACGAGGCTCTTAGCCAGCTCGCGGTCCTTGGGAGTGTAGAGCTGGAAGAAGCTCGGCGTTGCCCCCGCCGCCGCGATCACCGCCTCGACCGGGTCGTTCGACAGCGTGCTCGCAGTCAGCGGCACCCCGGTCATCGCCGCCGCCTTCGCTGCCGCCAGATCGCCATGCCCATCCGGCGTCGCAATCCCGGTCACCCCGATTGGCGCCATGAACAGGGGCGAGGCGAAACGCATCCCGAACAGCTCGACCGACAGGTCGCGGTTGGTCGTGCCGACCATCATCCGCGGCATCATCCCCCATTCGGCGAAGGCCGAGGCGTTGCGCCGCTGGGTCGTCTCGTCGCCGCACCCGCCCTGGACATAGTCGAGCACCGACCTCGGCATTGCCGCCGCCGCGCGCGCTTCCAGGGTCGCGAAATCGACCGGCACTTTTGGCAGCACCCCCTGCAGCCCACGCCCGTAGATGAGATTTTGGTAATCGCCATAATGCGGCATGGGCCGATCCCTTTTTTCGCTTATGCACCTGCTTCAATCGCGAGACCAAAAGGCTATAGCGGGCTTGACCAAAGGGGAAGTCCATGAAGACTCGTGCCGCCGTCGCCTTCGAAGCGAAACAACCGCTCGAAATCGTCGAACTCGACCTCGAGGGCCCCAAGGCCGGCGAAGTGCTGGTCGAGATCATGGCGACGGGAATCTGCCATACCGACGCCTACACGCTCGACGGGCTCGACAGCGAGGGGATCTTCCCCAGCGTGCTCGGCCATGAAGGCGCGGGAATCGTGCGCGAGGTCGGTGCTGGCGTGACCTCGGTCGCGGTCGGCGACCACGTCATCCCGCTCTACACGCCCGAATGCCGCCAGTGTAAGTCGTGCCTCAGCGGCTAGACCAACCTGTGCACCGCGATCCGCGCGACGCAGGGCAAGGGAGTGATGCCCGACGGGACCAGCCGCTTTTCGTACAAGGGCCAGTCGGTCTTCCACTATATGGGCTGCTCGACCTTTTCCAATTTCACCGTGCTGCCCGAGATTGCGCTCGCCAAGATCCGCACCGACGCGCCGTTCAAGACG
>JANMWM010000150.1:0-3530 GCA_031394005.1 Sphingomonas sp. | reverse complement strand
TGCGAAGCCCTCAACGCCGACCTGAGTAATGTTGCCGCCGAAGCAACCGTATCGTTCGAGCAGCGCCGTCTGCGTCCCCGCCCGCGCCGACGCGAGTGCTGCGGCAAGACCACCGGGACAGCGGCAGCTCGCCATTAGGGCCCAGCGCTAGCGCAAGCTCTCACGTGAGACTTCCGTAAATCTGCATAGGTCATTTTGGGCTGGGGACTACAGCATAATAGGAAGCCACAAGGACGATCGCTGCGAATCCCGCCAGAGCCAGATACGGTCGCATTCCCGCCCGCGGTACGACCGTGCGCTCATGGTTTTCATAGCCGCTTTCGCCATGAGCTACAGGAAAGCGCCCGCGGTCCTGCACATAATGACGAAACACGAAGACCGGCACGATGAGCGCGGCGGCGACGAGGCCGTTGCGCAAGGTGCCGTCTCCCCACACATTCGCGCCCGCTCCCATGAACACGATGTTCAGGAACCCGAACCCTGCGGCGAGCGCCAGCAGCCATGTCGGACAGCGATAGGGTCGTTCCCAGTTGCCGCGATCGATACGGTGGATCCAGCCGGACTGGAGGTTGAGGAAATTGAAAATGAAATAACAAACGTTGGAAATCATCAGGACCGCGAAATAGTCTGACGCCAGCAGCAGGACGAGGTTGAAGACGAGGTCGGTCCACATCGCGGCAGTGGGCGCCCCGTGGCGATTGACGCGCGACAGGTATCGCGGAAACCAGCCATCGACCGAGGCCTGATAGAGCGTGCGCGACGATCCCATCATCGACGTCATGACGATCAGCAGCAGCGACAGGATGAGCGTCGCAACGAAAATGTTGGTGACGATCACTCCGCCGTTGACGATCCGCGCCAGCGCCAGCGCGACACCGGAGCCATCGTAGATTTTCGGATCGAGTAACGCGTCGAGCCCGAGCGATGCCTGAAACGCGAGCGGAACAAGCGTGAAGATGACGATGCACAGGATTCCGGCGGCGAGGATTGCCTTGAACGTGTCACGCTTGGGATCCTTGAATTCGCGGGTATAGCAGACTGCGGTTTCGAATCCGTAGGTCGACCAGCCCGCACCGAACATTGCACCCGCCAGCAGCGTCAACCCGGCCGCGTTCCAACTGCCGAATGCAACACGGCCGGCCGCGTCGCGCACTATGGGAAGCAAAGGGAAGAGGTGATCTGACGGCAGGTCGCCGGTCACCAGCGGCACCAGTCCGACGAGGATCAGCGGCGACAGGCAGACGAGCCCGATTATCTTTTGCGCCGCCGCCGCGCGCGCGGCGCCGTGATGTTGAAGCGCGAAGGTCAACAGCAGGAACCCGGCAGCGATGATCGACACCATGTTGACGCGTAGATGGAGGCCCTCGCGAACGAAGCCAAGGTCGAGAACGTCGAAATGCCAGACGTTGATTGCGGCATCGGGCGCGAACAGGCTCGTCATCACATAACCCGCGCCCAAGCTGGTACCGAGCGCGAGCACGGGCGACCACGCCAGCCAGTTGCACCAGACCGACACCGGCGCGATAAACTTGCTGTAGGGGAGCCAGGCGGCCGCGCCATAAACCGACGCACCACCCGACTTATGCGGATAGAGCCCGGCGATCTCCGCATAGACGAACGACTGGACGAACCCCATCAAGATCGAGACGATCCAGATCACCCATGACGGCTGGCCGATGATCGTGGCAATTCCGCCCATCGTCAGCAGGACGCCGGCGGGGACTCCGCTCGACGCCCAGAATGCATCGACCCATGTCAGCTGTCGCTGAAGTGCGTGCGGCGGTGGCTCGCTCATTCGCCGCCGAAGCGGACTTTGGCCGACAAGCCCCAGGTGCGCGGCTTGGCATAGACGCCGAGTGAATCGCCCCAGAACAGCGAACCGTCGAAGGCGTAGCTGCGATACGCGCGTTCGAAGACGTTGTTGACGAAGACCGCGAGATCGATCCTCCCGCCAGCCGGCGAAAACCCGATGCGGGCGTTCTCTACATGATAGGCTGGCTCGCGCTCTACCGGCGCACATAGGACGGTGAAGCAGCTCCTGCCCTGATAAAGTGCATCTGCCTGAAGAGAGGCCCGCCCGCCTGCCAGATCGAATTCGTAGCGCGCGAGCGCATTGCCCGAAAATCTTGGAGCCTGAGGCAGGCTATGCGTCTGGACCGTCACGCCGTCGGGCAGCAGGACATTTCGCACTTTGCTGTCTTGCAGCGCACCGCTCAGCTGGAGCGACAGGCCGCGCAGCGGACGCGTCGTCAGGTCGGCCTCGATCCCCTTGATCGTCGCCGGAAGATTGCGGACGACCTGTGTCGCGAACACCTGAACATAGGCCTGATAGTTTTGATAATCGTAGTAGAAAGCGGCCAGGTTCAGCTGTGTGGCGCGGCCTAGTTTTGTCTTCAGCCCGACTTCATAGTCGTTGAGCGTTTCGGGGCGATAGGGAATGTTGTTCAGCGTGTCGGTGATCTGCGACGGAAACGGCGTCCCTGTCGAGAAGGTAAATCCGCCCGACTTGCTCCCGCGATTGTAGCTTGCATAGATCAGCGTGGTGGGTGACGGCTTCCAGTCGATTTCGGCGCGCGCCGTGACGCCGCTATAGCTGGGCGTGGCCGCGGCCGTTGCCACGGTGATGAGCGCCGGATCGGCGGTGCCCGACGGATCGATGAAGCTGATGCCGCCGCGACCGAAGTTGACGGTCAGGCCCGAAATCGATTCAACGCCGCGATAATCACCGATCTTGTGATCGTGCCAGTAACGCATACCGCCGATCAGTTTCAGCTGGTCGGTGATCTTCAGTTCGTCCTGCGCGAAAAAGGCGAAGCTCTCGGTGCGCTGGGTGAAGGCTACGTCGGGGTCGTACTGATCGAACGGCGTCGCGTATTTCGCCTTGTACTTCCCGTCGATAATCATGCCGAACGCGCCGAGGACTAAGTAGTTGTTACCGAACGACGCAGAGCCCCGCAATTCCTGGACATATTGGTTGGTATTGGCCCCCTGCGAAAAGATCGTGCCCGACGCGTAGCAGGTGACCGATTGGGCAGGCACCGCGCACGGGCCAGTCGTATATGGAGGAAGCGCGATACCGGGTTGATACGGAAGTTCTGGATCACCATCGCCGCCCTCGATGTAGAATTTCGACAGATGCTGGTAATCGGTGATCGAGACGAGATCGACGGCTCCGAGCTTTGCATCCAGCCTCAGCGTCGCCGCAAACTGCTTGCGGTCGACAAAGGCCTCTCCAGTCCCGGCGGTCTTCCACGGATCGCCACCCTGTGACGGCGTTATAGACGGATTGGAGTAGCCATTGCCGACCGATCCGGGAGTGCCATTGTTATATCCCGACCAATAGTCGCAGACCTGATTTGCGGGCAGGAATTCCCCTTGAAACTGTGCGTTCGGGCAGGCCGGTGCCAGCGTGTAGATCCCCGCCTGTCGCTCCTTGCTGGCCTTGGCATAACGGACCGTCAGCCGCGCCTTGAAGTCGCTCGACGGGTTCCATTGGGCAATGCCGCGCAGCGCCCAATGGTTGTTCGCGC
>JANMWM010000163.1:0-3664 GCA_031394005.1 Sphingomonas sp. | reverse complement strand
CCGCCTCAGCCCGCGCGCGGCCTCGCGCTCCTCGTCGGGATAATGGACGGTGAAGACCTTGGCATAGGCCTCCTCGTTCTTCTCGATCAGGAAGCCGCGCCCGGCATAGTCGCCGAACCGGCGCGGATCGACGCCCATCATATCGATCGTCGGCTCGCCCTCAACGATCCAGTGCGCTAGCTGCCACCCCGCTCCGCCGGCCGCGGTCACGCCAAAGCTATGACCTTCGTTGAGCCAGAAACTCTTGTGGCCCCATGCCGGTCCGACAATTGGGCTGCCGTCGGGGGTGTAGGCGATCGCGCCATTATAAACGCGCTTGATCCCGACTTCACCGAACGCCGGGACCCGCTCGATCGCGGTCATGATATAGCGCTCGAGCCGCTCCAGCGCGTCGGGGAACAGCTCATATTCGCTGTTCGCCGAAGGTCCATCAATATAGCAGGCCGGCGCGCCCAACTCGTATGGCCCGAGCAGCAGCCCGCCGGCTTCCTCGCGCATGTACCAGCTCGAATCCGACTCGCGCAGAACCCCCATCTCGGGCAGCCCCTTGGCCCGCCGCTCCATGATCGCGGGATGCTGTTCGCTGACGATATACTGATGCTCGACCGGGATCACCGGCACGTCCAGCCCGACCATCGCGCCGGTCTGGCGGGCAAAGTTGCCGGTCGCCGACACGACATGCTCGCAACTAATCTCGCCCATGTCGGTGGTCACCAGCCATTCGCCGTTCGGCTTGCAACTGATCGCGGTCACCGCGGTGTTGCGATAAATCTCGGCGCCGCGCTTGCGCGCCCCCTTGGCCAGCGCCTGGCAGAGGTCGGCGGGCTGGATATAGCCGTCGGCCGGATGCTGGATCGCGCCGAGGATCCCGTCGGTGTTGCACAGTGGCCAGATCTCGGCGAGCTCACCCGGGGTCAGGAATTTGACCTCGACCCCGATCGTCTTCGCAACCCCGGCATAATAACGAAATTCGTCCATCCGGTCGGGCGTGCGGGCAAGCCGGATGTTCGACACGTTCGAAAAGCCGACGTTGAGCTCGGTCTCGGCCTCAAGCGTGGGATAGAAGTCGACCGAATATTTATGAAGCTGGCCAACTGCATAGCTCAGGTTGAACAGCGGCAGCAGCCCCGCCGCATGCCACGTCGACCCCGACGTCAGCTCTTTGCGCTCAATCAGCACTACATCCGACCAGCCCATCCGGGCGAGGTGGTAGAGCGTGCTGATGCCGACCACGCCGCCGCCGATCACGACCACCCGCGCCGATGATTTCATGGTCCGCCCCCTTGCTACTCGGCCGCCGCGGACATGCCCCGAGGTCAGCCTTGGTCCCTATCGCAACCGCACTCATACCAGCCATAGAAAAATTGGATGCAGTCTCTCACTAAACGACCGTATCGGTCGACTCAAAAGCTTGGCGGGGTGCACGCGCTCACGACGATCGCCCGATCCGGCCCGACGCTGCGAAAACGGTGCGGGCTGCTACTTGTGAAGCAATAGGCGTCGCCCGCGTTGAGCAGTTCGCGCCGCCCGTCGACGGTTACCTCGAGCTGGCCCGACACGACAATCCCGCCCTCCTCTCCTTCGTGGCTCAGCAGGATTCGCCCCGTATCGGCACCGGGCTCATAGCATTCGTGGAGGATCTGCAGACGGCGACCATCGAGTGCCCGCCCGACCTGCCGATAGGAGATCGCGCCCTTGCCGATCTCGATAAGCTCGTCGGCACGGAAGAAGGGCCCGTCAGTCGCAGTCGGATCGAGCGCGAAAAATTCTGCCAACCCGATCGGGATGGCGTCGAGCACGCGCTTAAGTGCGCCGACCGAGGGATTGGTGCGATTGGCCTCTATCAGCGAGACCGTCGAGTTGGTAATCCCAGCGCGCCTGGCGAGCATTCGCTGCGACATTCCCGCTGCCTCTCGCACGCGCCGCAGCCGGGTACCAATATCGATTCCGACCGCTTCCATTTCGCTTCCCTTTTGTTGCGAGTGTTCGATATATCGAACGTTTCGAGGATGCCCGCTAGGGCAGATTCGGTCGATCCGGGCCGCAAGTAAACGGCTTGTCGGATAGCCCGCGGCGGCCGATCCTGTACGCCCACCCGGAGTACAGCATGGCCGCCAACAGCCCCTCCCTCGACGCCCTGTGGATGCCGTTCACGGCCAACCGCCAGTTCAAGGCGGCACCGCGCATGCTCGTCGAGGCGCACGGCATGTTCTATCGATCGGACGACGATCGCCAGATCCTCGACGGCACCGCCGGCCTGTGGTGCGTCAACGCCGGCCACGGCCGTCCCGAGATCGCCGACGCCGTTTCAGCGCAGTTGCGCACGATGGACTATGCCCCGCCGTTCCAGATGGGCCACCCGCTCGCCTTCGAATTCGCCAATCGACTTGCCGAGATCGCCCCCGCCGGGCTCGACCGCATATTCTTCACCGGGTCGGGATCGGAATCGGTCGACACCGCGCTGAAGATCGCGCTCGCTTACCAACGCGCGATCGGTCAGGGTACGCGCACCCGCTTCATCGGCCGCGAGCGAGGCTATCATGGCGTCGGCTTCGGCGGCATTTCGGTCGGCGGGATCGTCAACAACCGCCGCGTCTTCACCAGCCTGCCCGGGGTCGACCACCTGCGCCACACGCACGACCTTGCGCGCAATGCCTTCAGCCCCGAATTGCCCGAACATGGCGTCGAACTCGCCGACGACCTCGAGCGGCTAGTCCAGCTCCACGGCGCAGAAACCATCGCCGCGGTGATCGTCGAGCCGGTCGCGGGATCGACCGGGGTGCTGCTCCCACCAAAAAACTATCTCGACCGGTTGCGCGAAATCGCTACCCGCCACGGCATCCTGCTCATCTTCGACGAGGTTATCACCGGTTTCGGCCGCCTCGGCACGCCGTTCGCCGCGGATTTCTTCGGCGCTACGCCGGACTTCATCACCACCGCCAAGGGGTTGACCAACGGGTCCGTGCCGATGGGCGCGGTGCTCTGCAGCCGGCACGTCCACGATGCGATCGTCGCCGGTCCCGAGCAGCTGATCGAGCTGTTCCACGGCTACACTTACTCGGGCCACCCGGTCGCCTGCGCTGCAGGGATCGCGACGCTCGACATCTACCGCCGAGAGGGCCTGCTGACGCGCGCCACAACCATGTCAGGGGCGTGGCGAAACGCGCTCCACTCGCTCAACGGCGAGCCGCACGTTATCGATGTTCGAACGATTGGACTCGTCGCGGGTGTCGAGCTCAGCGCCCGGGCCGGCGCCCCGGGCAGCCGCGCCTACGACGTCTTCACCCGCTGCTTCGCTAGGGGCCTGCTTACCCGCGTGACTGGCGATATCATCGCCCTTTCACCGCCGCTGATCATCGCCGAAGACGAGATCGCGAGCATCGTCGAGACGATCCGGACAGTGCTCGACGAAGTCGACTGAGAGCTCGTTTGTCCGATTACACGCTCGGGTCAGACGGTTGTTTTTGGCCACGGATGGTGCGATTTGCTTCACCCGCGTCATTCCTCGATCGGCCGCCCCCGTTCAACGCCTGGCAGCGTTGACAGCCCGGCGTCACTCCTAAAGGGGACGCCACGCCTCATGGAGAGGTGGCCGAGTGGTTAAAGGCAGCAGACTGTAAATCTGCCCGGGTTTCCCGTACGCTGGTTCGAATCCAGCCCTCTC
>JANMWM010000327.1:0-4439 GCA_031394005.1 Sphingomonas sp. | reverse complement strand
AGAGCCTCAAAGCGCAGTTCCGCAGTGGCGAGCTCTTGTTCTCGAAGGACGGCCTGCCGCGATTCGGACGCCCGACGATCCGGTTCCAGCCTCAATTTCTCACTCCAGCCGGCTTCAACGCGCTCTTGGCGCAACTTGCCGCCGATCCGACCTCGCCGGGACTTGCCGAATTGCGGGTCATTCCCAATAATTTGAAGACCCCTTATACCGATCAATTCAGCGTCGGGGTTCGGCAGCGAATCGGCATTTTGCGGACATCGCTCACTTACAACCATACCGTCGGGCGCGACCAGATCGGCTATGCTCCGCTCAATCGGTCCACGAACCCCGGTTCGAACGGCTTCTACGACTATATCCAGCCGAGCAACGGGTACGGTCAAATCATCGCCGCCTTCAACACGCGCGCCACGAAGTATGATGCGATCTTCGCCACAATCGACAAGCCCTATACCAGGGCATCGCACTGGGGTGGCGGCATCGCCTACACCGGTGTGCTCCGCTCGAAGCAGCGCGGTAGCGAATTCAACTTCGACTATCCCAACATCGGCGCGCAAGAGTTCGTCCCCAACGCCGGCAATGAGAAGCACCGCATCGTGGCCAACGGGATCGTCGACCTGCCACTGGCGATCAAGGCCTCGACGTTGATCACCTATGGTTCGGGCGCGCCGTTCTTCGTCATCGACGCCAACCGCGCACCCCCGCCGCAGGGCTTCCAGCCGGGCACCATCCGCCTCGGCTATTTCAACAACTTGCCCTACTTCCTCCAGGTGGATTTCCGGTTGCAGAAAAGCTTCAAGCTGTTCGGTGACAAGGAATTCACCGTATCGGGCGAGGTGTTCAACCTGTTCAATCGCGCCAATTTCGGCGGGGCGGACGGGTTCATCTGCTGCGGCGGCAATCCCAATTTCGGAGTACCGAACGCGCTGTCGGGTCCTCCGCGTAGCTTCCAGGTCGGGGCGAGCGCGAAATTCTAGTTGCTCGGGGCGATCCGCCTGTTACGCGGCCCGCCCACTTTACGTGAGTGCGTAAAACCAATGGCGGATTTTCTCGCAACCGATCGGCGCTCGCTGCTTCTTGGCGGCGCGGTGCTGGCCGGATGCGTGCCGGCGCTGGCGACGCGCGGCGCGGCAGGGTTCAGCCTCGCTGACCTCAAGCGCCGCACATTCGATTTCTTCTGGGACACCACCGACCCGCGCACCGGCCTCGCGCAGGACCGCTGGCCGACGAAGAGCTTCTCGAGCATCGCCTCGGTCGGTTTTGCACTGACCGCCTATGGGGTCGGCGAGAAGCACGGCTGGATCGACCGGCCCGCGCACCGCGCACGCACGCTCGCGACACTGCGCTTCTTCGCCCGTGCACCGCAGGGGCCCGAGGCTACCGGCCGCGCCGGCCACAAAGGCTTCTTCTACCACTTCCTCGATTTCACGACGGGCACGCGGTTCGAGAAGACCGAACTGTCGACGATCGACACGGCGCTGTTACTCGGCGGGATATTGTTCGCGCAAAGCTGGTTTGACGGCGATCATCCGCAGGAACGCGAGATCCGCGACCTCGCCGAGGCGATCTACCGCCGCGTCGACTGGACCTTCGTCCAGCCGCGCGCGCCGTTGGTTGGCATGGGATGGAAGCCCGAGGACGGCTTCATCCCCCACGATTGGGACCGCTACAACGAGTCGATGATCCTGTACCTCCTCGCGCTCGGCTCCCCAACTCACCCGATCGCGCCCGCCGCGTGGGACGCGTGGACATCGACCTTCGACCTTAGCTGGAGCGCCAAATGGGGCGAGCCGCACATCGCCTTCGCGCCGATGTTCGGCCACCAGTACAGCCAGGTGTGGGTCGATCTGCGCGGAATCCGCGACGCCTATGGCCGCCGCCGCGGGTTCGACTATTTCGAGAACAGCCGTCGCGCGACTTACGCCCAGCGGGCCTATGCGGTTGCCAATCCCGGCGGGTGGAAGGGCTATGGCCCGAACGTTTGGGGCCTGACCGCGTGCGACGGGCCAGCCGATTTCAAGCAGGATATTTGCGGTCGCTCGCGCGAATTCTTCAGCTACTCCGCACGCGGCCCCGGCGACCGAGACGACGGCACGCTCGCCCCGACCGCAGCGGCCGGATCGATCGCCTTCGCGCCCGCGATCGTCGAGCCCGCGCTGCGCACGATGCACGCCCGCTTCGGCGCGGCGATCTATGGCCGCTACGGGTTCCTTGATTGCTTCAACCCGACTCTGACCGACCCAGCCCACGTCAAATATGGCAAGGTCGTTCCCGGCGTCGGCTGGGTCGACACCGACTATCTGGGGATCGACCAGGGGCCGATCGTCACGATGCTCGAGAACCACGACAGCGCACTGATCTGGGCGACGATGCGCCGCAATCCGCACCTTCGCCGAGGCTTGCGCCGCGCGGGGTTCACCGGCGGCTGGCTCGACGCGACATGATTACGGCCACCCGCCGCGAGACAATCGCAATGCTCGCGGCGGGCGCGGCGCTCGGCGGCTGCGCGCGCGGCGGCCGGTCGGGCGACCTCAGCTTCTGGGCGATGGGCGACGAAGCCGGCAAGATCCCGCAATTGATGCCGGCGTTCGAGCACGCCAATCCCGGCACCCGTGTCGTCATCCAGCCGCTGCCGTGGAGCGCGGCGCACGAGAAATTGCTGACCGCCTACGTCGGTGGATCGCTCCCCGATGTCAGCCAGGTCGGCAACACCTGGATCGCCGAGCTCGCCGCGATCGGCGCGCTCGCCCCGCTCCCCGCCGCACAATCGGGTCTGCTGACCGACCAGTTCGCCGCGGTGCTCGACACCAACCGCGTCGCAGGCACCGTCTATGGCGTGCCATGGTATGTCGACACCCGCGTCCAATTCTTCCGGCGCGATCTGTTCGCTAAGCTCGGCCTTTCGCAACCGCCCTCGGCTTGGGCCGAGTGGAAGACCGCGCTCCACGGCATCAAGCGCATCGCGGGACCCGGCAATTACGCTATCCTCCTGCCGCTCAACGAGTTCGAGCAATTGCTGACGTTCGGACTCCAGCAAAGCGACCCGCTTCTACGCGACCATGACTCGCGCGGCAATTTCGCAAGCCCCGGGTTCAAGGCCGCGCTGGCGTTCTACAAGTCGCTGTTCGACGAGGGCCTCGCGCCGATCGCCACTGCATCGCAAATATCGAACATCTGGAACGAGTTCGCCAAGGGATTTTACAGCGTGTTCATCTCGGGCCCTTGGACCATCGGTGATTTGAAATCGCGCCTTCCCGCCGGTTTCCAGTCCAAATGGGCGACCGCGACGATGCCCGGCCTGAACGGCCCCGGCGCATCGGCCCCCGGCGGTGCCAGCCTGGTTGTTCCAAAGACCGCCCGTGATCCGGCAGCAAGCTGGCGGCTAATCGACTATCTGACCCGTCCCGCAACCCAGGCCCAGTTCCAGCAGATCGCCGGCAGCCTGCCGTCGCGCAAAAGCGCGTGGGCCGCTCCCGCGCTGGCCGGCGACAGCAATGTCCGTACGCTTGCGCGCCAGCTCGACCTTGCCCGGCCGCTGCCCAAAGTGCCGGAATGGGAGCGCATCGCGACCGAGCTGCAGATCGTCGCCGAAGCGATGGTCCGCGGCCACATGGGAATCGACGCTGCCGCCGCCGAGATGAACCAACGCGCCGATAAATTGCTCGCCAAGCGCCGCTGGATGCTCGACCGCGGAAGGGCGCTGTGACCGCGCTGACCTCGCGTGAGCGCACCGGCTGGTCGTTCGTCGCGCCGGCGCTGATCGCGATCGGGCTGTTCTTCGCACTGCCGACGATCGCCGCGCTGTTCCTCAGCCTAACCGACTTCGACATCTATGCGGTCGCCGACCTTCGCAATCTGCGCTTTGTCGGGCTTGGTAACTACGCCAGCCTATTCGCGCGCCCCTTGTTCTGGCAGGCGCTCGGCACGACGATGTGGTTTGTCGTGTTCGGTGTCCCCGCGACGGTTATGGCCAGCCTCGCCGCCGCGCTGCTCCTCAACGCCAAGACGCTTCGCTGGAAGCCTCTGTGGCGACTCGCGCTGTTTGCGCCGTTTGTCACCACGCTCGTCGCGACCGCGGTTGTCTGGCGCTACCTGCTCCACACTCGCTACGGCCTGATCAACTACGCTCTCGGGAGCATCGGCATCGCACCCGTCGATTGGCTCGGCAGCCCGCACGCCGCGATCCCGGCGATCCTGATCTTCGTCGTATGGAAGACCTTTGGCTACAACATGATCATCTTCCTGACCGCGCTGCAGACGACCTCGGCCGACCTTTACGAGGCGGCGCGGATCGACGGCGCCGGCTGGTGGACCCAGTTCCGCCATGTCACCCTGCCCGCGATCGGCCCGACCCTGCTGCTGGTCAGCATCCTCAGCATTGCCGGTTTCTTCCAGATCTTCGCCGAGCCCTATGTCATGACCTTGGGCGGCCCGGCGCAGTG
>JANMWM010000320.1:0-9004 GCA_031394005.1 Sphingomonas sp. | reverse complement strand
TTCCGCGCACCTTCGATGCACGCCATCTGCATTCCGAGGCAAATGCCGAAAAAGGGTACTTCGCGTTCGCGCGCGAACTTGACCGAGGCGATCTTGCCCTCGCTGCCGCGCTCGCCGAAGCCGCCGGGAACGAGAATGCCGTGGAGCGGTTCCAATTCGGCCGCGAGGTCGGGTGAATCGCCTTCGAACATCTCGGCGTCGAGCCAGCGGATGTTGACCTTGGTCCGGTTGGCGAGGCCGCCGTGGACCAATGCCTCGCGCAAGGATTTGTAGGCGTCCGGAAGTCCGACATATTTGCCGACGACGCCAATGGTGACTTCGCCTTCATGGTTGTCGAGCCGGTCCATGATATCGGCCCAGCGGCTGACATCGGGCTGCGGCGCCTCGATGCCGAACACGCTGAGCACGGCGTCGTCGAGCCCCTCCTCGTGATAACGCAGCGGCACGTCGTAGATCGAACGCGCGTCGAGAGCGGGGATGACCGCCGAGACAGGAACGTTGCAGAACAAGGCAATCTTCTCGCGGTCGCTTTGCGGCAAGGGACGGTCACAGCGGCACAGCAGCACGTCGGGCTGGATGCCCAGGCTGGTCAGTTCGCGCACCGAATGCTGAGTCGGTTTGGTCTTGAGCTCCCCCGCCGCCGCGATCCACGGGACCAGCGTCGTGTGCACCGATACCGTCCGGTCGCGGCCGAGATCGTTGCGCAACTGGCGGAGCGCCTCGATGAACGGCAGGCTCTCGATGTCGCCGACCGTCCCGCCGATCTCGCAGATAATGAAGTCGATCCCGTCGGTCTCGTTAAGCGCGAATTCCTTGATCGCATTCGTGACGTGAGGGATAACCTGCACTGTCGCGCCGAGATAGTCGCCGCGCCGCTCGCGCGTGATGATGTCGCGATAGATACGCCCGGTGGTGATATTATCCGATTGGCGCCCGTCGACCCCGGTGAAGCGCTCGTAATGGCCAAGGTCGAGGTCGGTCTCAGCGCCGTCGTCGGTGACGTACACTTCGCCATGCTGATAGGGCGACATCGTCCCCGGATCGACGTTCAGATACGGGTCGAACTTGCGGATGCGGACAGAGAAGCCGCGCGCCTGGAGAAGCGCGCCGAGCGACGCGGCGAGCAGGCCTTTACCGAGCGATGAGACCACGCCGCCGGTGACGAATATATACCGGGTCATGGGCGGATAGCCTTAGGGTCGCGCGATTGATGCTGGCAAGCGCGCGAATCGGGAATGAGCGAAATTTAGCGGCTACTGGACCGGGACCGCCGGAACCGAACCATTAGCCGGAAGCTGGCCCGCCGCCCTCTGCTTGTTATTCGGCACGCCGCCCGTCTCCGCCGGAGGGATCGGCCGCTCGCCGAACGCTGGCGCGGGGCCGGTTGGGATCGTCTGCTGCTTGATCAGCGAGGTATCGACCTTGCTCGGCGCCGAGGTCGCGCCGGCGATCGCGGCAAGCAGGATTGACAGGACGATGAACAGCCCGCCGAGCACCGCCGTTGCCCGCGTCAGGAAATCGGCCGCACCCCGCGCGGTCATGAACCCCGACGATGACCCGCCGACACCCAGCCCGCCGCCTTCCGACCGCTGCATCAGGATCACCGCGACGAGGCTGGCGGCAACGAGCGTCTGGACGATGAGCAGGAAGGTGAACATGAGTGGGCTCTCGAGGTAAAGGTCGGCGAGCCTCTAGCCGCCGACGGCTGCAGTTTCAATCCGCGCCGCGGCCTCGACGATCGGCAGGAATTCGGCCGCGGTCAGGCTTGCCCCGCCGACCAGCGCGCCATCGACGTCGGCCACGCCGAAGATTTCGGCGGCGTTCGACGGCTTGACCGAGCCGCCGTAGAGCAGCCGTACGCCCGCGCCGGCCTCGCCATAGGCGGCGACCAGTCGTTGACGCAGCGCGGCGTGCATTTCGCTTATGTCCTGCAATGACGGGATGCGTCCCGTCCCGATTGCCCAGATCGGCTCGTACGCCACTGCCTCGACCGGCGTCGGCGGGAGCGAGGCATTGAGCTGCGCGCTGACGGTTGCAACCGCGTCTCCCGCCTCGCGCACGTCGAGGCTCTCGCCCACGCACAAGATCACGTTTAGCCCCGCCGCCATCGCCGCGACCGCCTTGGCGCGCACTTGCCCATCATTCTCGCGGTGCCCATCGCGGCGCTCGCTGTGGCCGACGATGACGAAGCTCGCCCCAGCATCGTGTAGCTGGTGCGCGGCGACATCGCCGGTGAAGGCGCCCTTGGCCTCCGAATGCACATCCTGCGCCCCGATCGCCAAGCCCGGCACGGCGCGCCCGGCGCGTTCAATCAGTGTCGCGGGCAGGCACAGCGCGACGTCGACCCCGTCCGGCAAACCCGCCGCAATCCGCGCGATTTCGCCAATGCTCCCGGCGGTGCCGTGCATTTTCCAGTTCCCCGCGACGAGCTTCCGGTTGGCCATGTTCACTCCCTCACCTCGCCGCCTAGCAAGCGCTTCGCCTTGCGCCAATCGCCCTTCCGCCCCTAAAGCACCCGCTCTTCGGTACCTTAGAGGCTCCCCACGTCATGCTCGACAGTTTCCGCCGCCTGTCCAAGTCCAAGATCGGCACCGGCATTCTCGTGCTGTTCTTCGTCGGAATCCTTGCCAGCTTCGCGCTGGGCGACGTCGGCTCGCTCAAGAGGAGCAACTTCGGCCTCGGCTCGAGCACGCTCGCCAAGACCGGCGACGAGGAAGTGACCGACCGCGACGTCACCGAAGCGATGGATCGCGCGCTCGCCCGACTGCGCGAGCAGAATCCCGCCGCGACCTACGCCGATCTCGCCCCGTCCTTCTCGCCACTAGTCAACTCGCTTATCCAGGCGCGCGCACTCAGCGCCTTTGCCCGCGACCAGGGTTTCGTCCTGTCGAACCGGCTGGTCGGCGCGGCGATCGCTCAAATCCCTCAGACGCGCGGGCTCGACGGCAAATTCTCCGACGCCGCTTATCGCCAGTTCCTCAGCCAGCAGCGCCTGACCGACGAGGGTCTGCGCCGCATCCTCGGCCAGCAGATCGTCCAGCAGATGATGCTCGCCCCCGCTGCCGCCAATGCGCGCCTTTCGGTCGGGCTCGCCGCGCCCTACGCCTCGATGCTCCTCGAGGAACGCCAAGGCGAACTGGCGATCATCCCGGTCGGCGCGTTCACCGCCGGGCTCGCCCCGAGCGACGCACAGTTGGCATCTTACTACGCCGCCAACAAGGCGCGCTACACCATTCCCGAGCAGCGCAGCTTGCGGATCGCCCGCTTCGGCCCCGCGCAACTCGCCGCCGTCGCCCCGAGCGACCAGGAAATCGCCACCTATTATAACGCCCACCAGGCCGCATACGGCGCGAGCGAAACGCGCGTCATCAGCCAGGCGGTCGCCCCCGACGCGGCCACCGCCGCCGGCATTGCCGCGCGCGCCAAGGCCGGGCCGTTCGCCGCCGCTGCCCAACCCGCCGGCTTTAGCGCCGCCGACATTTCGGTCGGCCCGCAGACCCGCGCGCAGTTCACTGAACTGGCCGGTGCGAAGGTTGCTTCTGCGGTGTTCGATGCCGCGGTCAAGTCGGGGACGATCGTCGGACCGATCAGGTCCGACCTTGGCTATCACGTTGTCCGCGTCGAGAGCATCACAGCGGCCGCCGGCAGGACGCTTGCCGCCGCGCGCGCAGATATCACCGCGAAACTGGCAGTCGACAGGCGCAAGACCGCGCTCGGCGATCTCGTCAGCCACATCCAGGACGGGATCGACGAAGGGCAAAGCTTCGCCGACGTCGCCGCGCGCAACAAGCTCGCGGTGACCGAGACCCCGCTCGTCACTGCGCAGGGCAAGTTGCTCGCCGACCCCAAGTTCGTCTTCCCCGCCGAGCTTGGCGGTGCGCTCAAGTCGGGCTTCGAGCTGACCCCCGACGACAAGCCGGTTGTTGAAACGCTGCCCAAGGATGCCGGGTTCGCGCTCGTATCGCTGGGCAAGATCGTCGCCTCGGCCCCCGCTCCGCTGACTGATATCCGCGCCCGCGTCGCCGTCGACTGGACTACCCAGCAGGGCCTCGCCCGCGCCAGGGTCGCCGCCACCGCCATCGCCGCCAAGGTCGCCGCCGGCCAGCCGCTCACCCAGGCGATCGACGCGACCGGGGTCAAGCTGCCTCCCCCGACCCCGATCCACGCCCGCCGCGCCCAGCTCGAGCAGGCCCCGCCTGCCCTGCTGCCACCGCTCAAGATGCTGTTCAGCCTTGCCGAGGGCAAAAGCCGCATGGTCGGGATGCCCGCCGCCAACGCCTTCGCTGTAGTCCGCGCGGTCAAGATCATCCCCGGCAACGCGCTGACCCAGCCCGCGCTGATCGCGCAGGTCCAGGGGCAGTTTCAGCAAGGCGCGTCGGACGAGATCGCCCAGCAATTCCTCGCCGCCGCCCAAGCGAGCGTCGGGGTCAAGCGCAACGAAGCCGCGATCGCCGCCACCCGCCAGCGGCTGACGACCCCGGCGGGTGCCGCGCAGTAGGCGTGATCGACCGGCCACGCCTACTGATGGTCGACAATGACGACAGTTTCACGTTCATGCTGGTTGATCAGCTGCGCGTGGCGGGGAGCGAGGTGCGGGTCGTCCGGGCGAGCGAGACCGGGGAAGGCGAGGCGCTCGACCATGACATCGACGCAGTGGTGATCTCACCCGGTCCTGGCCATCCGGCAGATGCGATAACCTCGATTGCCATCGCCCGCGCCTGCATCGACGCAAATAAGCCCCTGCTCGGCGTGTGCCTCGGCCACCAGGCGATCGCGCTAGCTTGCGGTGGCAGGATCGAGCGTGTTGCCCCGGTTCACGGCAAGAGTCTTGCCGTCCGCCACCAGGGAGCTGGCCTGTTCGTCGCCCTTCCGTCGCCCTTCTTCGCCACCCGTTACCACTCGCTCGCGACCGACACCCTCCCCGACGAGCTTGTTGCCACCGCGTGGAGCGGCGACGGCATTGTCATGGCGCTCCAACACCGCTCTGCCCCCGCCCACGGAGTCCAATTCCATCCCGAAAGCATCGCCAGCGAGTACGGCCCTGACTTGTTACGCGCCTTCGTCGAAGTGGCCCGAAACAGCGCTTGACCGCGGCCCCGCCGTTTCCTACACGTTCCGCATCTGTTCCAGTGGAACGCGACGAGGACGAGACCATGCTTACCACCAAGCAGCATGAATTGCTCAACTTCATTCACCATCGCCTCGGACAGAGCGGGATCAGCCCGAGCTTTGACGAGATGCGCGAGGCTCTCGAGCTCAAGTCGAAGTCGGGGGTTCACCGACTGATCTCGGCACTCGAGGAGCGGCAGTTCATCCGCCGCCTTCCCAACCGCGCGCGGGCACTCGAGATCCTCAAGATGCCCGAACTATCGAAGGCAGCGGTTGCCCCCGCGGCATCAGCCGCCACACCGGCGCGACTGCGCGTCGCGGCAAACGACGTGATTGAGATTCCGATGCACGGCCGGATCGCGGCGGGCACTCCGATCGAGGCGCTGCAGGGGAGCGAAGCCTTCGCCGTCCCCGCCGCGCTGCTCGGCCCAGGCGAACATTATGCGCTCGAGATTTCGGGTGATTCGATGGTCGAGGAGGGCATTCTCGACGGGGATTATGCGCTCATCCGCAAGGTCGACACGGCGCGTGAAGGCGAGATCGTTGTCGCGCTGATCGACGAGACCGAGGCGACGCTCAAAACCTTCCGCCGCGAAGGGCAGATGATCCGCCTCGACCCCGCCAATCGCCATTACGAGGCGCAACGTTACCGCCCCGACCAAGTCCGCATCCAGGGCCGCCTCGCCGGGCTGATCCGGCGCTATTGAGCATGGACGACGAGGCGACACGGATCGACTATGTCGAGCTACCGAGCATTACCTCTCACGAACTGACACGAGCCTTCTACACAAAGGCGTTCGGCTGGAAGTTCACGGACTTCGGGCCCGATTACGCCGCAACCGAAGGTGGAGTCGTCGACGTTGGGCTCAACGGCCAGCATGACGAGGCGCTGTCGGCACCGCTCCCGGTGATCCGCGTGACTGACCTCGACGCCACGTTCGATGCGGTGACGAAGGCCGGGGGAGTCATCGCACGACCAACCTTCTCCTTCCCCGGCGGCCGCCGCTTCCACTTCATCGACCCCTCGGGAAGCGAACTCGCGGTGTGGAGTTCGGCTTAGCGGCGATAGGCGAAGCGAAATGAACATCGTCGCTGTGACCACCGCTGCGATGTGCAGCCCGCTGACCGAAAGCGGCTGGGCCAGCGCCGAGCGACGCATCGCAACTGGTATCATCCTTCGAGATCGCGTTCTGATTGCCGCTGACGAACGCCGTTGCGATCGTCCCCGATGGTCCCGGCAACGACTGCTGGATATGCGTGTCGAGCCTGCTTCGTAGTTCGTCCAGCCCGGATGGCGCGGCCGCCTTGAGGACCATCACGTCGCCCAGCGTCTTGCCGACTGCGCCAAGCCCGAGGAACCAGGCGTCACGTGCGAAATCATGTCCGTCGGGAAGCACCATCGGCGGCGGCGGGGCAAGCCGCGCGCGGAGACGAACCTCGGCGCCGTCATTGAGCCCCGCCGGCGCCTTGCCCAGATCGAGCGTGAGCCGGACCTTGGGCGGCAAGGACGGATCGTGCGGCGCGAGCGTGAGCCTCAGCTTGCTATCGGCGACGCGCGGTTCGGCTATCAGGAGGGTCGCATCAAACTGCGCCATTGCCGGCCAGTCGAGCCGTGGCGCTGCGACCCACTTGGCCCGTCCCCAGACCATCGCGGTCCCGACCGCAATCAGCAGACCCAGCCACCCGAGCGCTTTCCCGCTCCGCTCTGGTACGAGGAGGAATCCTGATATGGCGGCCCCCGTGCAGACGCATATCAGAGCCGTCCACTGCGCCCGCCCGGCAAGCCAGAACCACAGCCCAATCCCCGCCCCGGTCCCGACCGCGCTCCACAGCGGCAGCTGGTTGCGCTGGGCGTCGAGGAAAGCCTCGGCCCGTTCGTGGACCCGAGTTAGAAGAGCGCGGAAAGGGGACGCCGCCAGTGGCAGCGGCGAACCGGCTATGCTAGGGGCGCTGGCCTACTCCATTTCACCATCAGAACAAAGGAAAGGCCGCGTGAGCGCAAGGCCAGTAGTTACACGGTTCGCGCCCTCGCCGACCGGTTATCTCCACATCGGCGGCGCACGCACGGCGCTGTTCAACTGGCTGTTCGCGCGCCACCATGGGGGCAAGTATCTTGTTCGCATCGAGGACACCGACCGCGCCCGCTCGACCCAACCGGCGATCGACGCGATTATCGACGGGCTCTACTGGCTCGGAATCGGCGGCGACGAGCCCCCGGTGTTCCAGTTCGACCGCGCCGGGCGCCACGCCAAAGTCGCGGAGCAGTTGCTCGCCAAGGGTCAAGCGTACCGCTGCTTCTTAACGCCCGAAGAGCTCTCCGGACGCCGAGCAGCAGCTCAGGCCGAGCGGCGGCCGTTCCGCTTGACGAGTGAATGGCGCGACCGCGACGCCGCCGCCGAAGCCCGCCCGTTCGTCGTCCGCATTAAGGCCCCGACCGAGGGCGAGACGGTAATCGACGACCTCGTCCAGGGCCGCGTCACCGTTGCCAACGCCGAGCTCGACGACATGGTCCTGCTGCGCTCCGACGGCTCGCCGACCTACATGCTCGCGGTGGTCGTCGACGATCATGACATGGACGTTACCCATATAATCCGGGGTGACGATCATTTAAATAATGCGTTCAGGCAATTGACGATCGTTCGTGCGATGGGCTGGGAGGAGCCTGTCTATGCCCACATCCCGCTGATCCACGGCCCCGACGGCGCGAAATTGTCGAAGCGCCATGGTGCGCTCGGGGTCGACGCCTATCGCGACGAAATGGGCATCCTGCCCGAAGCGCTGGTCAACTATCTGCTCCGCCTCGGCTGGGGCCACGGCGACGACGAGATCTTCTCCCGCGAGCAGGCGATCGAGTGGTTTGACCTCGATCATGTTGGCAAGAGTCCGTCGCGCATGGATTTCAAGAAGCTCGAAAATCTAAACGGTCACTATCTGCGTGAGGCCGATGACGAGCGGCTGGCGACGCTGATCGCCCCCCGGCTCGAGATCGACGCGCAAGAGAAAGCACAGCTCGTCAGGGCGATGCCCGAAATCAAGGCACGCGCGCATGATCTCAATGGCCTGGCCGAGGGTGCTCGTTTCTTGTTCGAACAGCGGCCACTCGCGCTTGAATCAGCGGCAAAGGCGCTGATCACTCCCGAATCGCGTCCCCTGCTTGGCCAGGCAAGCGCCGCCTTCGCCGCGCTGGCCGAGTGGACAGTCGAAACGATCGAGGCGGCGGTCCGTCAGGTTGCCGACGAAACCGGCCAGAAACTGGGGAAAATCGCCCAGCCGTTGCGCGCCGCGCTGACCGGCCGGACCACCTCGCCTGGAATCTTTGACGTCCTCCTGCACCTCGGGCAGGGCGAAAGCATAGCCCGCATCGACGACCAGTTGGAGCCGCCCGAATGACCGAGCCGACCACCATCAAGACCGGCAACATTGAGAAAAGCTACCCCACCTTGCCCGGGACGGTCGGCCCCGAAGTGGTCGATATCCGCAAGTTCTACGCCGACACCGGCAGGTTCACCTACGACCCCGGCTTCACCTCGACCGCCGCGTGCCAGAGCGCGATCACCTATATCGACGGCGACCAGGGCATTCTGCTCCATCGCGGCTATCCGATCGACCAATTGGCCGAGCAGTCGAGCTTCATGGAAGTCAGCTATTTGCTGCTCCATGGCGAGCTTCCGGGCGGCGCCGAACTTGCCGATTTCAGCCGGACGATCATGCGCCACACCATGGTCCACGAACAATTGTCGACTTTTTACCGGGGCTTCCGCCGCGACGCCACCCGATGGCGATCATGTGCGGCGTGGTCGGGGCGCTGAGTTCGTTCTACCATGATTCGACCGACATCACCGATCCGCAACAGCGGATGATCGCCTCGCACCGGCTGATCGCCAAGATGCCGACG
>JANMWM010000290.1:0-8623 GCA_031394005.1 Sphingomonas sp. | reverse complement strand
CCAGATGCTGGTCGCGAATACGAGCCCCGCGATCACCAGCGCCTGCTTCGGCCGCGCCAGCACCCAGTCGAGCGCGGGGCGATAGAACCGGGTCAGCACGCGGTTGATCGGATTGGCGCTCTCGGATGGAATTCGCCCCCGGATCAGATAGCCCATCAGGACCGGAATCAGCGTGATAGACAGAATGGCAGCACCCGCCATCGCATAGGTTTTGGTGAACGCAAGCGGCGCGAACAGCCGTCCTTCCTGGCCCTGCAGCGAGAAGATCGGCACGAACGAGAAGGTGATGATGAGGAGCGACAGGAACAGCGCCGGGCCGACCTCGACCGCCGCCGCCGTGATCACGCGCCATCGCTCCGGTCCGACGAGTTTCTCACCCGGATGATCGCGTGACCAATGTTCGAGATGCTTGTGCGCGTTCTCGATCATCACAACGGCGGCATCGACCATCGCGCCGATCGCGATCGCGATGCCACCCAAGGACAGAATGTTGGCGTTCAACCCCTGCACTCGCATCGCGATGAACGCAGCGAGGATGCCGAGGGGAAGCGTCAGGATCGCGACCAGCGCCGAGCGAGCGTGCCACAGGAAAAGCACGCACACGATCACGACGACGATGAACTCCTCGATCAGCTTGCTGCGCAGATTGTCGACCGCGCGGTCGATCAGCCCCGAGCGGTCGTAGGTCGTGACGATCTCGACGCCGGGCGGGAGGCCCTTCTTCAACTCGTCGAGTTTGGTGCGCACGCCTTCGATCACCTCGCGCGCATTCTTGCCCTGGCGCATCACGATGACACCGCCTGCGACCTCGCCCTCGCCGTTGAGTTCGGCCACCCCGCGCCGCATTTCGGGACCGACCTGGATTGTCGCCACGTTACCCAATGTGACGGGAACGCCGCCAACGTTCTTCAGCGGGATGGCGCGGAAGTCGTCGAGCGACGCGAGGTAGCCGGTCGAGCGGACGATATATTCCGCCTCGGCCATCTCCAGCACCGAACCGCCATTCTCCTGGTTACCGCGCTTGAGCGCCTCGATCACGGCCTCGTGGGTAATCCCGTAGGAAGCAAGCTTCTGCGGATCGAGCACCACCTGATATTGCTTGACCATGCCGCCGATGCTCGCGACCTCGGCGACGCCAGGCACCGCCTTCAGTTCGTAGCGCAGGAACCAGTCCTGGATGCTGCGCAGCTGGGCAAGGTCATGGCGGCCGCTGCGATCGACCAGCGCATATTCATAGACCCAGCCGACCCCGGTCGCGTCCGGGCCGAGCGACGCCTTCGCGCCTTCGGGCAGCCGACTCTGCACCTGGTTAAGATATTCGAGCACCCGGCTGCGCGCCCAGTAGAGATCGGTGCCGTCCTCGAACAGCACATAGACGAAGCTGTCGCCGACGAACGAATAGCCGCGCACGACACGCGCGCCCGGTACCGACAGCATGGTCGTGGTCAGCGGATAGGTGACCTGGTCCTCGACGATGCGCGGCGCCTGCCCCGGGTAGGTGGTGCGGATGATGACCTGGACGTCGGACAGGTCGGGGAGCGCATCAACGGCGGTCGAACGCAGCGCTCCGATGCCGATCGCGACGAGCGCGAGCGCCACCAGCAGGATGAGGATTCGCGCCTTGACCGAGGCCTCGATGATTCGGACGATCATTTCGTGTCGCCCAAGATCGGGCGTGCGGCGACACCGGTGAGGCTCGCCTCGCTGTCGAGCAGGAACTGGCCCGACGCGACGACCTTCTCGCCATCCGCGAGGCCGGCGATGATTTCGGTCTGGCCGCCGGCCTCTCGACCCGTGCGCACCTCGGCCGGCCGGAAGCGGCCTTTGCCGCCGGCCAGCATGACCAAGGTGCGCTTGCCGGTGCGGATCACCGCCTCGCTCGGCACAAGCAGCACCAGCTGCGGCGTTCCGCCGAGATGCACCGTCGCGAACATCCCCGGGCGCAGGCGACCACCGCGGTTGGCGAGCTCGATCCGGACCGTCAACGTACGGCTGTCGGCCTGAGCCGTCGGCAACACTGCAATCACCCGGCCGGCGAAGCGCTCGCCGGGGAAGCCCGCGAGGTCCGCTGCGGCGGTCTGCCCGACCTTCACCTCGGCGGCGCGCACCTCCGGCACGGCGGCGTTGAGCCATACCGTGCTGAGTCCGTTGACTTGCGCGAGCGTCTGCCCCGCCGCCAATGTAACGCCGGCACGGGCATCCAGCGTCTGGATCACGCCGCTGATCGGACTGCGCACCGTTGTCATTCCGTGACCATTTGGCGATCCGCCGGGGACGCCAATCAGCCGGAGCCGCTGGCGAGCGGCGGCGATCAGCGCCCGATCGCCGGTCCGACGCACGGCCTCATATTCGGCCTGCGCGCCGCCCCACTCCGGTACCAGCAGGTCGGCGATCGGAGCGCCGGCACGGATCACGTCGCCCGGCGCGCGGTTGTAGACGCGGCTCACGAACCCGGCGGCGCGCGCCTGGATGATCGCGACGTAGCGCTGGTTGAAGTCGATCGAGCCGGTGACGTCGAGCGCACCGGTCAACGCTCCGCGCGTAGCCGTAGCCAGTCGGATGCCGAGGCTCTGCGCCGCGGCGGCGTCGACCTTCACGCCGGGGGGCTGTCCCGCCCCCGCGCCGGAATCGGCGTATTTGGGGACGGTCTTCATGCCCATCGAGGACAGGGTATTGGGGTTGCTGTAATGCTCCTGGGGCACCATCGGGTCGAAGTAATAGAGCGGTTTGCGACCACCGTCGGATAATGTGCCCGGTGGCATGGCGAGGAAATAGCCGCCGACCCCGGCGGTCAGGGCGACGACTGCGAAGGCGGCAGCGAGCTGCGACTTGGGGCGTGATGTCATGGTCACCGGTCGGTGCTCCCGTAGAGGAAGATTAGGCGAACCGCGTCGGCGGCGACCGCGGCTTCGCGATCGAGCGCGTTGAGGGTTGCGTCCGCCAGCGCGGCGTGCGCGTCGGCCAGATCGACGAGCGTCGCCCGGCCAGCACTATAGCTGCCCGTCTCCAGCGCGATCCTTTCTTGGGCCAGCGGCCGAAGCACGTCCCGCGCGCGCACCCATTGATCGTGGTGCATGACGTGGTCGGCAAGCCCGGCCTCAAGGTCGGCGGCGAGGGCCCGGCGGGTCGCCTCGGCGTCAGCGCTCGCACTCCCGACTCCAGCGAGCTTGGCCGCGATCAACGGCGCCTGACGGTTCTTATTGAACAAGGGCAGCCCGATCGTGACACCGGCCGAGACATAGTCGCCGAAGCGCGGGTCGCGCCGCTGATAGGAGACGTCGACGCCGAAGTCGGGCCGGCGCTCGGCCTCGGCGATGCGAAGGTCGGCGGCGGCTCGCCCGGTCTGGGCGGCGAGCAGGGTCAACGAGGGATGGCGCCCCAGCGACTCCCGCAGCGCTACCGGATCAACCGTGAAGTCGGGCAGCGCGCCGGCGATCTCGGGATCGGGTTCGCCGGTCCAGCGCGTCAGCTCGGCGCGGGCGCGGGCCCCCGCCGTCACCAGTTCGTCCCGCCGGTCCTGCAGCTTCGCCATCGCTTCGCGCCCGGCCAGCACCTGCGCTGGCCGCGAGGCACCCGAGGTAACGGAACCGGGCGACGCTCGCACCATACGGTCGAGACGACCCATCACGACGCTAAACGCGGCGAGGCGGCGCTCGGCGAACGCCAGGTTGATCCAGGCGATCGCGGTCCGGACCTTGACGACGCGCTGCTCGACCAGTGTTTCGGCATTCGCAACGACGATATCGGCGTCGGCGCGACCGCGTTGCGCGCGGCGCTTGGCAAGGTTCGGGATGTCCTGCGACAGGCCGACATTGAGCCAGGTGAAATTATCGAGCTGCGGTTTGAACGCGAGCGGCCCGGAGATCGGGAAGCTGGCAATGCCCAGTGCAAGCTTGGGATCGGGAAGCTGCCCGGCGGCGATCCGCGCCGAGCGTGCGGTAACCTCGCCGAGCGCTTTGGCCTGGATCGACGGCGCGCTGACGTGCGCCTTCTCGATCGCTGCACCGAAGGTAAGCGGGGCGGCCAGCGCCGGTTGGCTGGCCAAGGCGGCGGCAAACCAAGCGAACGCGCGGTGGGCGCGCGGCAGTGAAGAGATTCCCATCGTTCATGTCCTGAATACTGAGTTCATGCGGCGCAAAGGTCCGGACCGCGTGCGTCGGACCGCGTGCGTGAAACGCGCGCTCTGCGGGGTCAGGTCAGGCTGTGGGAGGTTCGGGTTCGGGTGCGGTCGAACGGCCGCGCAATGCGAGCGAAGTACCGATGCGCTCGTCGCGCTCGGATGGGGCTGAAAAAGTGATCATCGCCGATCCGTCGGCGAGCATCATGGGCGCACCCGCCGCCATCATCGCGATGCATTCCGCCATGCCGCACTTGCAAGGCGCGTGGGTCGCATTCCGTTGCATCTTGGCTAAACATGCGGGCTTCGACGCCATGTCGCTCCCGGCCATCGCGGTCATGTCCATCTGGCCCATCGGCGCCGCAAACGCCTGGGCGGGCTGCTGGATCGCCAGCCCGACGACAACGCCGATCAGCAGTAGGAGGACAGAAAGACGCTTCACTTCAATATCCTGCGAGCCTTCGGGAAGACTGTCAATCGGGCCAACGCCTGGCTGGCGGTAAAGGCGGGACGATTTCGGCTTTGACGAAAAGCTTGAAGTCGAGCCGTGTTGCGCCCGTTCACTACGGGAGCGGCAAGAAATGCAAAAAGTGCCACGGCCTTTCAGGCCTCGCCAGAATGCCAATAAGCCGTAATCATCATTCGCGGCGGCGGACCGGGCTGTGAATGCGCCGTCCTCGGCGCTGCCCGCAAGACTGATCAATTCCGCGACATGCGGAACGAATGCAGCGCTCGGGCCTTCTCTTAATCACATCAATCAGGTTTTTCCGGAGCGCAGCGATGGAACGTCTTGCTGACGATTTCTGGAACATACGCGGCGATTTTCGGATCTTGCATGTCATCAACGTTGGCACGCAGATGTCGCTGGCTCGCAGGCCAAGCGGCACCTTCGTGTTGCTCGATGCATATGAGCCGGACAAGGCAGATCAGGACGAACTGCTGGCGCTGACCGATGGCGGTTCGCGGATCGAGGCGGTGCTGAACTTGCATCCGTTCCATACCGTCCATTGCGCGTTCGTTCAGCAATGGTTGCCCCACGCTCGGCTGATCGGCACCCGCCGTCATCACCAGCAACTGCCGAACCTGCAGTGGGACCCGGCGCTGATCGAGGATGCGACCACACAACATCAGTTCGCCGATGCGTTCGATTTTTCGATCCCGTCCGGCGTCGATTTCATTTCCGACGACGAGGACGTTCATGTCGGCTCGGTCATCGCGCGGCACAGCGCCAGCGGCTCCGTCCATTCGGACGACACCTTGAATGTTCTCGACCTGCCCTCGTTGTTTCAGAAAGCGGTGCCGGGGCCAAAACTGCGCTTTCACCCGCGACTGGCAGAAGGATTGGAGAAACGAGCCGGCGCCGCAGCCGACTATATCTGTTGGGCTACGGACCTTGCCCGCGGCTGGGCCGACACGAAGATCATATGCGCCGCGCACAACGGCATTCTCAAACTGACCGACGAGACCTTTGTTAAAGCGATTGAAAACGCGCTGGAATACGCGTCGGACACGTTGGGCCAGCACCGCGAGACTTACGGCTGAACGCAGTTCCTCGTGCCCCCAGATTTTGAAAATAAAGGACACCTCCATGACCGACATGACTATCCAGACAGTGAACCCGCTGACCGAACAGGTTCTTACGACCTACCCAATGATGTCGGACAACGAGGCGATCGACATCGTCCAGAGAAGCCACGACGCCTACCTCGAATGGCGCTTGAAAAGCCTTGACGAGCGAGCCGGCGTGATCGCGGCCATCGCTGCCGAGTTGCGCAGGTCGAAGGATGAATTTGCCCATTTGATGACGGACGAGATGGGCAAGCTGTTGAGCGATGGCCGTAACGAGATCGAACTTTGTGCCAGCATTTGCGACTATACCGCCAAATGCGGCCCGAAGATACTTGCCGATGAAGACCGCGAAGTGGCGCAAGGGCGCGGGTTGGTCACCTATGCGCCGCTGGGTGTGATCTATGGCATCCAGCCGTGGAATTTTCCCTGTTACCAAGCAATCCGTTATTCGATTTCCAGCCTGATGGCCGGCAACGGCGTGCTGCTGAAGCATGCGGAAAGCTGCACTGGCAGTGGCCTGATGCTGCGCGATATCTACGAACGGGCCGGCCTGCCCAAGGGCCTGTTCGGCGTGCTGCTGATCAACCATGACCAGTCGGACACGATCATCGAGCACAAACTGGTGCGCGGCGTTACCCTGACCGGCAGCGACGAGGCCGGGCGGACCGTGGCGCAAAAGGCGGCATCGGTGTTGAAGAAGACCGTGATGGAACTCGGTTCGAACGATGCCTATATGGTGTTCGACGATGCCGACCTTAATCTCGCGATCAAGACCTGCGTGCAGGGGCGGCTGTTCAACAACGGCCAGACCTGCGTCAACGCCAAGCGCTTCATTGTCACCGAGAAGAACTACGATGCCTTTGTCGAAGGTTATGCCGCCGCGTTTAACGGCATAGCCGTTGGCGATCCCAACAAGGACGAGACTAGGCTTGGGCCCATGGTGTCTTGCAGCCAGCGGGACCGGGTCCACGCCCAAGTGGAAGCAAGCGTGGCCAAGGGCGCAAGACTTGTGGCCGGCGGCGTGATCCCCGATCGCACCGGCTGGTTCTACCCGGCAACCGCGCTTGTTGATGTTGAGCCGGGCCAACCTGCCTACGACGACGAGATTTTCGGCCCCGTCGCCTCGATCATCAAGGCCAAGGACGACGAGGACGCGATGCGCCTAGCCAACGACAGTCGTTATGGCCTGGGTGGCGGAATCTTCAGCAAGAATGTCGATCGTGCGATAAAGATGGCGGCGACCTATTTCGACACGGGCATGGTCTGCATCAACACCTACACCATCGCGTCGCCCGACATGCCATTCGGCGGGGTCAAGGATTCGGGCTACGGCCGCGAACATGGCGAAGTGGGCCTCAAGGAATTCGTGAACGTGAAGTCGATTACGATTGCGGCCTGAAATGCCGGCGACGCTTTGCTGCGATGTCGCGGTAATTGGTTCCGGCCCAGCTCCCAAGGAGGCCTCCGCGAGATCCAGTGCGCCAAAGGATGCTCGCGCCGTCTCGATCAGCGCGCGAAAGTTGATCAAGGCGCTCTTGGCTTGCCTGAGATTAGCCCAAATTTGGCGCAATGCAGACGTTCGGGAAAATATTAAACGCTACAAACAAAGTGCCCGAGCCCACGGGACTTCCGCGGCAGAGCGTTGGCGAACCACGGGGCGCTTGATCGTCACCGCCGGGCAGGTAAGCGTCGTACTACATCCTCAGCGCCCGGTCGTAGCCGGTCAATTCGAGATAGCCGCGACCGCCGCGTGTGCTGACTGCGCCTTCCCAATAAACCGGAAGTCCACTTCGCCGCGCATCGAGTTCCTGCGCGGCGAACCTCGGTTGCAGGCGCCAGCGGTCGATCGACCCGTTAACGCGAATGCTGACTTCCTGTATCACCGGATAGACCGCGCCGGTGGCTGGACTGCGCCACGTGGCGAGCGTGCGGAACGCGACGTCGCCGGGGCCAAGCACCGCGACGGTTCCGTCCGGCCGGCGATACGAGCCACCAGCCCAAATCGTGCCGCCGCCCTTGCGCCGGATTCGGAACGCCATCAGCGCCGATCTGTCGTCGAAGTTGAGCCCGGTCCAGTCCCAGCCTTGCGCGGTGGGGGCGAGGTAATTGGATGACCATTCGCGGTCGAGCCACGCCTCGCCGGTCACTTGCTCAGTATCGTCTCCGCGACGGACGCGGCCGCGGACCCGCAGATGAGGGATCGAATAATAATAGCTCGCCTGTTGCGGGTCCGGACCCTTGCGGCTGTAGCCGCCCCGGCCTTGCGGAAGCGGCGGCTGGGTCGGCTGGAAGTCGAGCCCTAGCGCGAAACCATCGGCGGTTACGCGCGTGGTCCATCGTCCGTCCGGCAAGCGTCGCAGCCGCCAGTCGTGGATCGCGATGTCGGCATCGTCGGTGCGCGCGCCGGCGAGGCCAAAGCCCTGGCGCGCGGCGCGTTCGCCGTGAAGCAGCCGGCCGGCGGCGGCGTCTGACAAAGCCGCGTGCGCGAATAGCACCTGCTGCGCGGCGAAGCGGCTGGGATTGCCCTCATCCCTTGGCGGGCGGGTGCGGAAGAAGGTGACCTGGAAGCCCAGATCTTCGCCCGATGCGGTGCGCAGCCAGCCGGTGACGTACCACCATTCCGTGCGGAACCGCGGGTGCGCGCCGTGATCTGCGGGGAAGCTTAATATGATCCCCGGCCGCACCACCGGGTAGGGGGTGGCCGCAGGTGCCGCGATACTGATCGCCGCGACCCAAGCGACGAGAAACCTTAGCCGGTTCATCACCAATCCTCCCGAACCGACTGGATCGCGCTTCTCGCGGTGGCGCGCCGTCCTGCGAGGACCGCGGTAGCCGCCGCCGCACCCGTCAGCGCCGCGGCGACGCCGGCCAGCGTTCCGAACGGGATGCGCGTCGCCATCGTCCAGTTGAACGACTGCGGGTTGATGACGTGAATCA
>JANMWM010000257.1:0-3279 GCA_031394005.1 Sphingomonas sp. | reverse complement strand
GGCCCGTCCACACCGTCACCGAATCTTCAGGTGAACGACGAGCACGATGACCGAAACGAGCTTTGAAACGATCAATCCGGCGACCGGCGAAGTGCTGGCCACGCTGCCCATCGATGGAACGTCTGAAATCGATGCGGCGGTCTTGCGGGCACAAGCGGCGCAACGCGACTGGGCTGCACGCCCCGGTGTCGAACGCGGGCGGATCTTGCAAAAGGCGGCGGCGCTACTGACCGAACGCAATGAGGGATTGGCGAGGCTGGAGTCACAGGACACTGGCAAACCGATTCAGGAAACAAGCGCGGTCGACGTTCTGTCGGGTGCCGATTGCATCGAATATTTTGCCGGGTTGGCGCGGACGATCGCGGGCGAGCATATCGATTTTGGGCCCGGTGCCTTTGGCTACACGCGGCGCGAGCCGCTGGGCGTGGTTGCCGGCATCGGGGCCTGGAACTATCCCCTGCAGATCGCGTGCTGGAAATCGGCTCCGGCGCTCGCCTGCGGCAACGCGATGATCTTCAAACCGGCCGAATTGACCCCGCTGACAGCGATTGAGCTAGAGAAAATCTATCTCGAAGCCGGACTGCCTGAAGGGCTGTTCCAGGTCGTGCAGGGCCGGGCGGATACGGGGCGGTTGCTCAGCCTCCATCCCCGCATCTCAAAGATCTCGCTCACCGGCGAGGTCGAGACCGGTAAAAAGGTCATGGTCGATGCGGCGGGAACGCTCAAGCAGGTGACACTTGAACTGGGCGGCAAGTCGGCGCTGATCGTCTTTGCCGACGCCAATCTCGACGAGGCGGTATCCGGCGCGCTGCTGGCGAATTTCTATTCGGCGGGAGAGGTCTGTACCAACGGGACACGCGTCTTCGTCGATCGATTGGTACGCGACGCTTTTCTCGTCAAGCTTAAGGCCAGAACAGAGGCGATGATCGTCGGCGATCCGCTTGATCCGGCGACGCATGTCGGTGCGCTTATCTCGGCGGCGCACATGCAAAAGGTGCTTGGTTACATCGCGGTGGGGCAGGCGGAGGGCGCGACCCTGCTGACCGGAGGGAAGCAGCTTGTTGAAGGCGCCATGGCAAGTGGCAATTTCGTCGAGCCGACAATCTTCATCGCCTGCCGCGACGACATGCGCATCGTGCGCGAAGAGATCTTCGGGCCGGTCATGGCGGTGCTCGATTTCGACGATGAGGACGAGGTCGTTGCGCGGGCCAATGACACGGTGTTCGGGTTGGCAGCGGGGATTTTCACCAACGACCTGACCCGCGCGTATCGTGTCATCGCGGCGCTCGATGCCGGAACCTGCTGGGTCAATACGTACAACATCACGCCGATCGAACTTCCGTTCGGCGGCAACAAGCAATCGGGCCTCGGCCGCGAGAATGGCCATGCGGCGATCGACCATTATACCAGCCTGAAAAGCGTCTATGTCGCGATGGGACCGATCGATGCACCCTATTGACGCAGTGCAGTTCGACTATGTCATCGTCGGCGCGGGTTCCGCAGGATGCGTCCTGGCCGATCGGTTGAGCGCGGACGGCGCGACCAGCGTTCTGGTGCTTGAATATGGCGGATCGGACCGGTCGGTCTTTATCCAGATGCCCAGTGCGCTGGCGATCCCGATGAATACCAGGAAATATAACTGGCATTATGAAAGCGAGCCGGAACCGCATCTTGGCGGGCGGCGGTTGCATACGCCGCGCGGCAAGGGGCTGGGCGGATCATCCTCGATCAACGGCTTGGTCTACATTCGCGGTAACCCACTCGATTTCGAACGCTGGCAGGATGAAGGCGCGAGGGGCTGGGGCTATGCCAGCGTGCTGCCCTATTTCAAGCGCGCGGAGAAGCGGGCCGAGGGTGGCAACGAATATCGCGGTAGCGACGGGCCGCTCGACACGACCTACGGGCCGTTGACCAATCCGCTCTACCAGGCATGGATCGATGCGGCGGAACAGGCTGGCTATCCGGTGACACAGGACGTCAACGGCGCGCAGCAGGAAGGCTTCGGACGGATGGACATGACCGTCCGCGACGGCGCGCGGTGCAGCGCGGCAAAGGCCTATCTGCGACCGGCGATGACGCGGGCCAACGTGACGGTCCTGACGCACGCCCTAGCAACGCGCGTGCTGATTGCAGGCACGGTCGCGGTGGGGGTCGAGTATGAACGTGCGGGCAAGCTGCACCGCGTCCGCGCCAACCGGGAAGTCATCCTTTCCGGCGGGCCGATCAACACGCCGCAGTTGTTGAAACTGTCGGGCATCGGTCCGGCGGCCGAGCTAAAGGACCATGGCATCGAGGTCATTGCCGATCGCGCGGGGGTTGGCGCGAACTTGCAGGATCACCTCGAATTCTATTTCCAGATGGCTTGCACCCAGCCCGTGTCGCTCTACCCGGCAATGAACTGGCTGGCCAAAGGGTGGATTGGTGCACGGTGGCTGCTGCGGCGCGACGGTCTTGGCGCGACCAACCATTTCGAAAGCTGCGGGTTCATCCGCAGCCGCGCCGGCATCCGCTATCCCGACATCCAATATCATTTCTTTCCGCTGGCGGTCAGCTACGATGGCAACAGCATGGCCAAGGAGCACGGGTTCCAGGCCCATGTTGGGCCGATGCGCTCAAAAAGCCGAGGTAGTGTGACGCTGCGTTCGGCCGACCCCCACGACAAGCCGGTTATCCGCTTCAATTACATGAGCCATGCCGACGACTGGACGGAAATGCGGGCATGCGTGCGGCTGACACGCGAGATTTTTGTGCAGCCTGCCTTCGCGCCATTCCGCGGGCGTGAGATTGCGCCGGGTGCAGATGTCATAAACGACGAGGATATCGACGCCTTCATCGCGGCAAAGGTCGAGAGTGCCTATCACCCGTCGTGCACCTGCAAGATGGGCGCATGCACCGATCCCCTCGCGGTCGTCGATCCTGAGCTGAGGGTAATCGGCGTCGAGCGGTTGCGCATCGTCGATTCCTCGGTGATGCCGTCGGTGACGACAGGCAACCTCAACGCTCCGACGATCATGATCGGCGAAAAGGGCGCCGATCATATCTTGGGCAAGCCACTGCTAGCACTTTCGAACGTACCTTATTTCGTAGCGGCAGACTGGGAAGCGTCGCAAAGGTGAGCCCGGCGCACGGCGGCGCCGCGCCATTGGAGGCGTAGGAGATTGCGATTAGCATCAGGGCTTTGCTGCCGCAAAGCGACCCGACACTTTGAACCTGCTCGCCGAATTCGACCTGCATGTGCTCGGCGTTTTCGTCTTGGCGGTAATCACGAGCATGTCGCGC
>JANMWM010000256.1:0-12204 GCA_031394005.1 Sphingomonas sp. | reverse complement strand
CTTGTTCCTGGCGCGGCGACAGGCTGCGCACCAACTCGACCGCGGCGTGGTGGCGATTGGACGATGGTCCTACCGCCTCGGTATCGAGTTCGACCTGCGACCCCATGAAATATTCGAGGTCGCCGGCTTCGTCGAACACCGGCGCGACCAGCACCGCGTTGCGGAACGGCTCACCTGTGCGCTTGTAGTTGAGAATCTCGACCAGCACCGGCCGCCGCCGCCTGATGCCCTCGGTGATCCGCTCAGTCAGCCACGGCTCGGTGTCGGCCCCGGCCAGGAAACGGCAGTTGCGCCCGAGGATTTCATCCTTGCCATAGCCCGTCAGCTCGCAGAAGGCGGCATTGACCGCGATGATCGGATTCTGCGGCAGGCGCGGGTTGCTAATCACCGAAGCGATCGGACTGACCGCGATCGCCGCGATCAGCGCATGGTTCGAGCCCCCAATCTCCGACTCCATCATCGCACACCCTCCAACGCATCCCTAGCGCACTGAAAGGACGAGCGGAATGGCCCGCGATGATCACCATCTTCTCTGACCTTCTCAATCCTTCTCCGAGCGACACCAATCTGAACAAAACCTCACCGCTTCCCAGTCGAGCGCCCACTTCTTGCGCCACGCGAACAGCAGCCCGCACCCTGCGCAGATCTTCGTCGGCAGATTCTCTTTTCGGAGCATCTTTGGCATCCGTATCTGCTCGAAGGGGAAAGTTTAAACAATTCCCGAATTCGGGCGCGGGTCGAGGCAGCACTCCCGAATTGTCCTAACTGTCCCCTGCGGACACACGCCTTTCCGGTCAGACCGGCTTGGCTCCCGGTGTCCCGCACTTGGCGAACTTGCCGTTGGCGCGACACTTGACCGCGACCTTTTTTGACTGTGGTGCACTTGACGAACTCGCCCTTCTCGCGGCACGGAGCGCCGGTTGCCAGGGACTAGAGACGCCAAACGCAATAAAAGCTGTAATGACCAAGTGCATGCTAGCTGTCTGGCTGGGAGCACGAGGATGACGCGCTTGGCGCGTTCCGTAAAGCAGGGCTTTCAGCCGTTCTACGGAGCTTTCGCCACAGCCACCAACGCCGGACGCAGCAGCCGGTCCTTGAGCATATACCCCGGCTGCATCTCCTCGACGATCGTCCCCGCCTCGGCCTCGTGCGGCACCTCGATCATCGCCTGGTGACGGTTCGGATCGAGCGGCAACCCCTTAGCCTCGACCCGAGTGACCGAATTACGCTGGAAGATCGCGTCGAGCTCGCGCGCGGTCGCCTCGATCCCGGCGAGGAAGTTCGCCGCGGTCGCATCGGCGCGCAGCTCGTCGGTCACCGCGGCGAGCGCCCGGTCCAGATTATCCTTCACGCTCAGCATGTCGCGCGCGAACCCAGTCACTGCGTACGCCGATGCCTGGACCTTCTCGGTCTCCAGCCGGCGACGGACGTTCTGCGCCTCGGCGGCGGCGTACAACTTGGCCGCATTGGCTTCCTCGAGCTGCCTCTCGAGCTCGGCGATGCGCCCTGAATCGGGGTTCTCGCTGGTGTCCTGGATAAGGTCGTTAGTCTCTTCGGTCGGGAATTCGTCAATCATCGTTCCATCAATCTTGTTAGGGCTTGAGCCGTAAAATCCACCATGGGGACCACCCGCGCATAGTTCAACCGCGTGGGCCCGATCACCCCGACAACGCCCACTACCTGGCCTTCGCTCCCCCGCCACGGCGCCGCGATCACCGAGGAACCCGACAATGCGAACATACGATGCTCCGAGCCGATAAATATCCGGCATCCTTCGGCGGCCCTCGCACCTTCGAGCACCCGGACGATTTCCTGCCGGTCTTCGAGCTCCTCGAGCAGCCGGCGGACCCGGTCGAGGTCGGTGGCGGCGGCCTCGTCAATGAGGTTAGCCTGACCGCGGACGATCAGCAGCGGCCGCTGGTCTAAGTCGACCGACCACGCGGCAAGTCCCGAGGCGACGAGCTCGGCGGCGGCGGCATCGAGCGCCTGGCGCTGCTCGACGACTTCGGTCCGTAGCCGCGCTACGGCCTCGCCAAGCGTCAGCCCGGTCAGCCGCGCCGAGACGAAGTTGGCGACTTCGACGAGCTGGGCTGCGCTCGTCCCAGGGCTGAGCAGCACCACCCTGTTCTCGACGCTCCCGTCCATCGCTACCAGCACCGCAAGCGCTCGCATCCGGTCGAGCGGGACGAAGGATAATTGCCGCAGCCTTTGCTCCTGCTTGGGCGCGAGGATCACCCCGGCGCAGGCCGACAGCCCCGACAACATGCTCGTCGCCGCGTCGAGCGCCTGCTCGATCGGCCGGTCCCTCAACTGCGCCTCGATCGCCGAGCGCTCGTGCTTGCCCGGCACGGACGTCTGCATGATCCCGTCGACGAACAGCCGCAGCCCGCTCTCGGTCGGGATTCTCCCCGCCGAGGTATGCGGATGGGTTAACAGCCCCCGCTCCTCGAGCTCCTGCATCACCCCGCGGATCGACGCCGGCGACAAGCTCACGCTCCCGGCAAGCATCTTCGACCCCACCGGCACCCCGCGCTCAATGTAGGCCTCGACCACCAGCCGAAAAATGTCCCGCATCCGGGAGGAAAGATCACCGATCGCCTCGTCCATAACCCCAAGCATCTAGGATTGCCTCGCCCCCCGGTCTAGGGAGCGAGCCAAATCAAGGAGACAAGACCATGCGCCCATCCGGCCGCGCCCCCGACCAGATGCGTTCGCTCACCTTTGAGTCCGGCTTCACGAAGCACGCCGAGGGGAGCTGTCTCGTCAGCTTCGGCGACACCCGCGTCCTCGTCACCGCCAGCGTCGAGGAAAAAGTCCCCCCATTCCTGCGCGGCAAGGGGCAAGGCTGGGTCACCGCCGAGTACGGCATGCTTCCTCGGGCGACCCACACTCGCGGCAACCGCGAGGCGGCCAAGGGCAAGCAGTCGGGCCGCACCCAGGAAATCCAGCGCCTCATCGGCCGCTCGCTTCGCGCCGTCGTCGACATGAGCCTACTCGGCGAGCGCCAGATCCTCATCGACTGCGACGTCATCCAGGCCGACGGCGGCACCCGCACCGCCTCGATCTCGGGCGCATGGGTCGCGCTTCGCCTCGCCGTCGATACGCTGAAGCTCGCGAGCGACCCCATCCGCACTCAGGTCGCCGCGGTCAGCTGCGGGATGCACGACGGCAAGGCGGTGCTCGACCTCGACTATATCGAGGATTCGTCGGCCGGCTCCGATGGCAACTTCGTCCTTACCGGCGACGGCGCGATCGTCGAGGCGCAGATCTCCGCCGAGGGCGCGACCTTCGACGAGGAGCAACTCCTCCGCCTCCTCCGCCTTGCCCGCATCGGCTGCGCCGACATCTTCGCCGGGCAGCTGAAGGCAGTCGACTGATGAGGAAGCCCACCAAGCTCATCATAGCCACCCACAACCCCGGCAAGCTGCGCGAGATTCGCACCTTGCTTGCTCCGCTCGGCATCGAGTGCGTCGGCGCGGAAGAGCTCGACCTCCCCGAACCCGAGGAAACCGGCAATACCTTCGTCGACAATGCCGAGCTCAAAGCGCGCCAATCCGCGGACCTCTCCGGCCTGCCCGCGCTCGCCGATGATAGCGGGCTGTCGGTCGACGCGCTTCGAGGCAATCCCGGTATCTACTCCGCCCGCTGGGCCGAGGACGGGGACGGCGGCCGCGACTTCGGCAGGGCGATGGAGAGGGTGTGGCGCGAGGTCGAACTGGCAGGTCCTGACGCTAGCCATGACGCGCATTTCGTCTGCGTCCTGTCGCTCGCCTGGCCCGACGGTGCAATCGAGAGCTTCGAGGGCCGTTGCGACGGTACCCTCGCCTGGCCGCCGCGCGGCGACAAGGGCTTCGGCTATGACCCGATGTTCGTGAAGGCCGGCATGACGCGCACCTTCGGCGAGGTCGATCCTGAAGAGAAGCACCGCATCAGCCACCGCGCCGACGCCTTCGCTAAGCTGGTCGCGGCGCTTGGCTAGCCGACGAACGGGCGAGCCAGAGTCGCCGCTCGCCCTCTACGTCCACTGGCCTTTTTGCGTCTCGAAATGCCCCTATTGCGACTTCAACAGCCACGTCCGCAGCAGCGTCGATCAGGCAGAGTGGCGCGACGCGCTGCTCGTCGACCTCGCCCACGAGGCAGCGCTTCTTCCGGGCCGCAAGCTCGGTTCGATCTTCTTCGGCGGGGGCACGCCGTCGCTGATGGACCCGGCGACGGTCGCTGCGCTGATCGCGACGGCCCAACAGTATTGGCCTGCAACGGACGACATCGAAGTCACCCTCGAGGCCAATCCCAACAGTGCCGAAGCCGCGCGCTTCGCCAATCTCGCGCAGGTCGGCGTCAACCGCCTCAGCCTCGGCCTGCAGAGCTTCGACGACGAGAGCCTCGCCTTCCTCGGCCGCGCCCATTCGGCGCGCGAAGGCCTTCGCGCGCTTGACGCCGCGCAGTCGGCGGTCGACCGAGTGAGCTTTGACCTCATCTACGCACTCCCCGGCGACGACGAGGCGCGCTGGGCCGCGACCCTCGACCGCGCGCTTTCGCTCGGCACCGAACATCTCTCGCTTTACCAACTGACGATCGAACCCGGTACGCGCTTCGCCTCGATGGTCGCCAAGCGCGAGTTCGAACCGCTCGACCCTGACACCGCCGCAATCTTGTTCGAGCACACGCAAGCCCGTACCGCCGCCGCCGGCCTGCCCGCCTACGAAATCAGCAACCACGCCCGATCCGGCGCGGAGAGCCGCCACAATCTGACGTACTGGCGCCACGGCGACTATGCTGGCATCGGCCCCGGCGCGCACGGTCGCCGCCTGGGCATGCGCACTGTCCGCCACAAGAAGCCCGAGAACTTCATCTCGGCGATGGCCCGCAACGGCAACGGTCTCGTCGAAGAGGAAGCGCTGTTGCCGGACGAGGCGGCGAGGGAAGCACTCGTCATGGGGCTAAGGCTTACCGAGGGGATCAATCCGCTCGCGCTCGCGCGTCGGATCGGCGTAGACCGACTGGTCGATCAACCTGCGGTCGATCGCCTCACTGCGCATGGTCTCATCGAACGAACCGGCCCGCGCATCGCCACCACCGAAGCCGGCCGCTTGCTCCTCGACGCTATCCTCGCCGAAATCGCTGTCTGATTATTTCGACGGAGTGATGCTGCCCTTGTCGCGGAACCGGTCGCTCCAATCCGATATATAATCACCGACTTGGGAGGCCGCGTCGGGCTCAGCTTTCTTCCGCGTCCAGCCGGCCTTCACATCGTAGCCGATGACCGACGAGCGAAAGCCCTCAATCTCCGCCGCGCACGCCTGTCGAGCGAAAGCCGCGTAACCGTCGGGCGCGATCTTCTGGTCGCTCCCTTTTTCATACGCCGACTTCAGGCAAGCGGTGAAATGCGCGCGCGCCAAATCACCAGTTTCGCCCGCCAGCAACAGTGCCATGCCCAATGCCAACATCCTGCCTCTCCCGTACAAGATATGAGGGGAGAATGACTCTTTTTGCCGCGCAGCGGAAGTGCAAAAAATTTAGTCGGCAAAAGCCTTTGCAGCAGGCGAGGTGACGCTCGTCCCGCTCGCCGTCACCTGTCGCACCTCGAGCGCCCGCTGCGCCACGCCGCGGCGGTCGAAGCGGAAGATTCCATCGACCCCGGCGAAGCCCTCGCGGTCGCGCAGCGAGCCCATCGGGAAGCGCGCACCGATGCGCCAGTCGCGGCTGCTGCGGACGGCCAGCAGGACGGCGTCATAACCCAGGCTGGCGAGCCGGAACGGCGCCTTGCCATAGCGTGCCTTGTAGCGCGTCGCGAGTTCGCCGAAGCGCCCTTCGGGGACGGCGGCATACCATGCGCCGCGCAGTGCCGGCGTCGCCCCAAGCGCCTTGTCGTTCGCCCATAACTCGGTGCCAAGGAGTTGCGCCCCGCTTTTCAATCCCGGCGCAGCCAGCGCGGCGATGCGGCCGCCATCGGCGATCAACACGGCGTCATTGGCGCCCTTTGCCCGCAGCGCCGCCGCCGCGGTGCGCAGCGCGGCAGGATTGCGGTTATAGGTCTCCATTGCGACCATTCGCCCGCCGGCGTCGCGCACCGCGCTGAGCATCGCTTGCGCTGCGCGTTCCCCGTAAAGCCCCGTGGGCACGAGCGCGGCAAAGCGCGCCGAACCGCGCTGGCGGGCGAGGGCTACAACACGTTCGATCGACTGATTGGGTGTGAAACCGAGGATATAAGCCCCGTTGCCCGCGACCCCTTCGTCGTTGGAGAAGGCGACGAGCGGGACGTTGGCGCCGCGCGCGACCGGGGCAGCGGCGCGGACTTCGTCGGCAAGCAATGGGCCGAGGATCAGGCCATTGCCCTCGGCGATTGCCTTCTGGGCCGCGGCTGCAGCGCCGCCCGGTCCGGCACTGTTGTAGACCGTCAGGCGAAGCGTGCGGTCGCCGCTGTCGATCAAAGCCAGGTTCGCGGCGTTGGCGATCGACTGGCCGACTCCCGCATCTGCGCCGGTCAGCGGGACCATGACCGCGACCCGGTTACGCGACTCGGTCGGGACGACTCCGCCGACGACCGGCGGTGGCACGTCGATCGGGCGATAGACGGGCCGCCCCCCTCCGGTCTGGCAGCCTGCAAGTGCGAGCGCGAGCAACGCCGCGCCGAAGAACTGGCGACGGGCTTGCGGCTGGTGGGGCAATAATGTCATGTCTCGGCCTTCACGATGAACGAACCCCCCCTTGCCCCCGGTCTCTATATCGTCGCCACGCCAATCGGCAACTTGGGCGACCTGTCGGTCCGTGCCGCGGCAACGTTGCGCGGGGTTGGCCGCATCCTCGCCGAAGACAAGAGGGTCAGCGCCAAGCTGCTCGCCCATGTCGGCGCGACCGCCCCGATGAGCGTCTATCACGACCATAGCGACGCGGCCTTGCGCAAACGGATCGTAGCAGCACTGGACAGCATGGCGATCGCGCTGATTTGCGATGCCGGAACTCCGCTGATCTCCGACCCTGGCTACAAGCTCGTTCGCGCCGCGCGCGCGGCCGGGGTGACGGTGCACACTGTGCCCGGACCGTGCGCGGCGGTGGCGGCGCTGACGCTGGCGGGACTGCCAACCGACCGCTTTCTGTTCATGGGCTTCCTGCCTTCCAAGGCCAAGGCACGCAGCGAGGCGATCGCCGAGGTGGCTTTGGTGCGCGCGAGCCTGGTTTTCTATGAAAGCGGCCCGCGGCTAGGTGAGGCCCTTGCCGCGCTGAAGGAAGGGCTTGGCGATCGCGACGCCGCGGTGGCGCGCGAGATCAGCAAGCTTCACGAGGAGTGTGTGACGGGCACAATGGCCGAACTGGCAGCGCGCTACGCCAAAGCCCCGCCGCGCGGCGAGATCGTCATCGTCGTCGGCCCTCCGGCCGAGCACGTGGCGGCGAGCGAGGATCAGCTCGACTTGGCGCTTCGTGATGCCTTGTCGCGCCTGTCGCCGTCTCGCGCGTCGGCCGAAGTCGCCATCGCGCTGTCGATCCCGAGGAAGCGTGCCTATGCCCGGGCGCTCAAACTTGTCGGCGGCGACGCACTCGCCTAGGCGCCCACAGATGTCTTTGCGTGTCGCCGTTCAGATGGATCCGCTCGAATCGATCGGCATCGCCGGGGATTCGACGTTCGCCCTGATGCTGTCGGCGCAATCGCGGGGGCACTCACTCTTCCAATATCTCGCGGCCGACTTGAGCTATGAGGATGGCCGGGTCCGTGCCCGAGCCCGCCCCGTCACTGTGCAGCGGGTCGAGGGCGATCATTTCGAAGCCGGCGATCCGGTGATGCTCGACCTCGCCGGCGACATCGATGTCGTGCTCATGCGCCAGGATCCGCCGTTCGACATCGGCTATATCACCGCGACCTACCTGCTCGAGCGGGTCGCGGGCGAGACGCTCGTCGTCAACGATCCGCGCTCGGTGCGCGATGCGCCCGAGAAATTGTTCGTGCTCGATTTCGCGCGCTTCATGCCCGCGACACTGATCACCCGTTCGATCGCCGAGCTTCGCGAGTTCCACGCAAAGCACGGCGAAATTGTAGTCAAGCCGCTCCACGGCAATGCCGGCGCGGCGGTGTTCCGCATTGCCAGGGACGGGACCAACCTCGCCGCGCTGGCCGAATTGTTCGGCGAAGTGTGGCGCGAGCCGTTTATCGCCCAGGCATTCCTCCCTGCAGTAGCCGAGGGCGACAAGCGCATCGTGCTCGTCGACGGCGAGGTCGCGGGCGCAATCAACCGCCGGCCAGGCAAGGGCGAATTCCGCTCGAACCTCGCCGCGGGCGGAAGCGCCGAAGTAACCGAATTGACGACACGCGAACGCGAAATCTGCGCCGCGCTCGGCCCCGAGCTCAAGGCGCGCGGGCTGATCTTCGTCGGAATCGACGTGATCGGCGGTCACCTCACCGAGATCAATGTCACCTCGCCGACTGGAATCGTCGCGATCGATCGGTTCAACGGCAGCGACACGCCCGCCATGATCTGGGACGCAATCGACGCGCGTCTTTCCTTCCGCGCTGCTGGAGTCGCTAGCTGACGATCAGCTCTGAGATGGACCGATAAAGATCGGTCTGTCAGTACCCCGGTCGCTCCGATTCGGGTGTTTAGCTATCGCTTAAGAATTGGCGGTCATCAAGTAGCAGCCGTCGCAGTGAGTACGACATTCCCCACTGTTTGCTCGTTGCGACGGCTTCTCAATCCTAGTCGCGCCACAGATTGACGAGGTGTCGCGGCCAGCGGCGCGGGACGAGCAGAATTGCGTCGACGCGCATGTCGTCGCCGGGACGCCGATAGCGCTCGAACAGTGTACCGGCCCGCGCCTTACACCCGCCGCAGCCGGTAACGATCGATTGCGAAACCCGCGGCAATCTCGGTACTGCGCGCCTTGACCTCCACAAAGGCGATCATTCGACCGCGGCGCGCGACGATATCGACTTCGCCGCCGCGCACCCTGGCTCGCATCGCGAGGATCGACCAACCGTGAAGGCGCAGCCACCACGCCGCGATCACTTCCGCGCGGCGACCGGCTCGCTCGGCTGCCAACCTGTCGCGCGGAGTTCTCACGCCCGTGGGTGCGCGTGGCGATAGACGTCGAGCAGGTGCGCAGCATCAACCGCGGTATAGATTTGGGTCGAAGACAGGCTGGCGTGGCCAAGCAATTCCTGCAGCGAGCGAAGGTCGGCGCCGCGCGCGAGAAGGTGGGTCGCGAAGCTGTGGCGAAGCGCATGGGGCGTCACGCTGTCGGGAAGCTCGAGCCGCCCCCGGGCCGTGCGCACGGCCCGGCGGACGAGATCGCCGTTGAGCGGGCCACCGCGCACGCCCACGAACAAATGCGCGCACCCGATGATCGGCCATGGACAGGACAGGACATAGGCATCGATCGCCTCGCGCACGGCGGGAAGGAGCGGCACAACCCGCGTCTTGCCGCGCTTGCCGGTGACGCGCAGCGCATGGCCGAGGGGGAGTGCGGCACCGGCCAGCGACAGCGCCTCGGACACGCGCAAGCCGGAACCGTACAGGAGTAGCAGGATGGCGAGGTCGCGCTGACCTACCCATGGCGCGCTGGCCCCCTCGGCAGCGTCCTCGGCGAGGCTCAGCGCATCGGCGGGACTTGCCGGTCGCGGCAGGGTGCGCGGGCGTCGCGGGGCGCGAGTGCGGGGAAGCAGGGGCGTTGCTCCCTGCTCTTCCGCTGCGAACGTAAGGAACCCTCGCACAGCAGACATTTCGCGTGCCGCCGACGAAGCCCCAAGCCCGCTCGCGCGCCGGTCGGCAAGGAAGGCGCGGAGGTCGGCGGCAGACAATTTCAGCAAGGCGAAACGGCCGATTTCCTCGCCGCGGTGCCGCCCGAGGAAGGCAATGAAGCGATGTGCGGTGGCGACATAAGCACGCACCGTGTGCACCGAACGGCGGCGATCATGCGCAAGATGTCCGGCCCAGCGCGCAGCAAGTGCCTGGGCGGGGTGAAGCTCAAGGTCTAGTCGATCAGCCACCGCCGCATGATAGCCGCAATGCTGCGCCCGAGGAACATCATCAATTCGGAACCGTGGCGACCGTCGAGCAACTGGCTGCTGCGTTGGCCGAGCACGAGCAGGCCCGACGGCAGCGGAGGTTCGGCATGGATCCGGATCAGCGCCTCGGAGCGGATCAAGGTCGAAGCCGGACCGAATAGCGGGTGCCCTTGCCCGACGTTCCGCATCGTCACCCCGTCACTGGTGTCCATCGCGCGGACGACGAGCTGCGGCTCTACGAACTGCACGCCGTTGGCATCGGCGCGAAACCCTCCATTGCCCACGACGAGCGCCAATGCGACAGCATCGAGCCCGAGGATCAGCGGCCATTCCTGCGTGACGACATGGATCAGCGCATCTAGGCCATCGGCATCCATTGCGGCCAGCACCGCCTCATGGATCGAGGCGGTTGCCCCCGAATGCCCGCGCGCGAAGGCGATCAGATCCTGGTTCGCCTCCTCCGCCGCGCCGAGCCGCTGGCGAAGCTGTGCCACCGCTCGCTCTTCGAAGGAAATCACGCTGCCCATGGCCCACGCTTACGCCGGCCAAGGTTAATTTCCAGTGGCTTTGGCAGCGCGTCAGCCGATCGCCTGGCCGGTCGCTTCCCAATCCTTCATGAACGACGCGATCCCGGCATTGGTCAACGGATGATTGAACAATTGCATCAATGTCTTGGTCGGTGCGGTGGCGACGTCGGCACCGATCTTCGCCGCCTCGACGATGTGCATCGGGTGGCGCACGCTGGCGACGAGGATTTCGGTCGGGAAATCATAATTGTCGTAGATCATGCGTATGTCGGCGATGAGGTCCATGCCGTTGAAGCCGACGTCGTCGAGCCGACCGACGAACGGAGAGATGAAGCTCGCCCCCGCCTTGGCCGCGATCAGTGCCTGCGCCGCCGAGAAGCACAACGTCACGTTGACCATCGTCCCATCGCTGGTCAGGGCCTTGCACGTCTTGAGACCGGCTGGAGTCAGCGGCACCTTGATCGCGATATTGTCAGCGATCTTGCGCAGCACTTCGGCCTCGCGCATCATCCCGGCATGGTCGAGCGCGAGGACCTCGGCCGAGATCGGCCCGGTAGTGATCGTGGCGATTTCGCGCACCGTCTCGATGAAATCTCCCCCCGATTTCTTGATCAGCGACGGATTGGTCGTAACTCCGTCGAGCAGGCCGGTGTCGGCCAGCTCGCGGATTTCCGAAATGATGGCGGTGTCGGCGAAGAATTTCATGGCTACCCCTTGGCTCGCGCTCTTTGTCTCCCGATAGCGGGGACGGCCGCTGCGGTCATCCGATTCGAGAGCAAGGAGCAACGATGACCGAACATGTGCGGATCGAGCGGGACGGCGGCGTGCTGGCGATTACCCTGGCGCGGCCCGAGCGGCGCAACGCGATCACGGTGGCGATGTACGCGGTTCTGGCTGACGCGATTGCGGGAGCAGCCGCCGATGGGACGATTCGTCTGATTACGCTGCGCGGCGAAGGAGAGGATTTTACCGCCGGCAACGATCTAGGAGACTTCCTCGCGACTCCGCCGACCGGGCGAGACGAGGACGACATTCCCGTCTGGCGGCTCCTCCGCGCATTGGCCGTGAACGAAGTTCCGATCCTCGCCGCAGTTAAGGGCAATGCGGTTGGGATCGGCACCACGATGCTGTTCCATTGCGACCTAGTCATTGCCGAGGACGGCGCGCGGTTCCGAATGCCGTTCGTCGACCTCGGCCTGGTCCCCGAAGCCGCGAGCAGTTTGCTCATGCCTCGCCTCGCCGGACGTCGCGCCGCGGCGCGTTACCTTCTTCTTGGAGAAGCGTTTGGCGCGAGTGAGGCGCACGACATGGGCCTGATCAGTCACGTCGCCGAAAAGGCCACCTTGGAGGAAGGGTTTGCAAAGCTCCGTCAGTCGGTGCTCGATAAACCCGAGCAAGCATTACGGCTTACGCAGAAGCTTTTGAGGCTGCAGAATCGCGACGAGGTCCTCGCGCGCATGGCTCTCGAAAACGGCCATTTCTCGGAGCGGCTGACCTCCGACGAGGTCAAGAATGCGATTGCCGGATTCTTCGCCAGGCGCGGGTAAAATTCTGAGGCGCCTCAGCCCGCAACCCACACACGCTTCGTGCGGCTGATGTTGACGTCTGGGGTCAAGAACAGAAGCAAGATCGTTGATTGCATATAGGCTACCTTCAGATCGTAGTATTTGCCCGTGCCCGATG
>JANMWM010000235.1:0-9575 GCA_031394005.1 Sphingomonas sp. | reverse complement strand
GGGCGAAGTCAAGAACGCCACCGAGTTCGGCCTGTTCATCGGGCTCGATGGCGACGTCGATGGCATGGTCCACATGTCAGACATCGCTTGGGGCGTCACCGGCGAGGAGGCGCTCGCGCTTCATCACAAGGGTGAGACCGTCAAGGCCGTGGTGCTCGATGTCGATGTCGAAAAGGAGCGCATCTCGCTCGGCATGAAGCAACTCGAGCGCGGCGGGGTCGCCGCGGGAGCCGCCGGCACCTCGGGCGGATCGGGCGTGAACAAGAACGAGACGGTCACCGTGACCGTGCTCGAGGTACGCGACGGCGGGCTCGAGGTGCAGGTCGGTGACGACGGCGTGACGGGCTTTATCAAACGCACCGACCTCGGCCGGGACCGCGACGAGCAGCGCCCCGAGCGCTTCCAGGTCGGCCAGAAGTTCGACGCGCAGGTGTCGGGCTTCGACCGGTCGAAGAAACCGACTTTCTCCATCAAGGCGCTGCAGATCTCGGAAGAGAAGCAGGCCGTGGCACAGTACGGTTCGTCCGACAGTGGCGCGAGCCTTGGCGACATCCTTGGCGAAGCGCTCAAGGCCGCCAAGAAGTAAGCCAGATCGCTATGGGGGCGGTCCTTGCGGGCCGTCCCAAACAAGTGCGGCGGTGCGGGCGTGGAAACGCTTGCGCCGCCGTCATTTTTTTGACAGTTTAGTCGATGCCCAAGGGGGGCTGGGACTCATGACAAAGCGAGCGGGCGACAATGATTCGATCTGAATTGGTGCAGAAATTGTGCGGGGATTTTCCCGATCTGACCCAGCGCGAGGTCGAGAAGGTCGTGACCGCCTTGTTCGATTCGATCACCGCGCAACTGGCCGAGGGTGGCCGCGTCGAGTTGCGCGGTTTCGGCGCCTTCTCGACCCGCAAGCGTGATGCCCGAGTCGGTCGTAACCCGCGCACCGGTGAGGCGGTTGACGTCTCGGCCAAGCGCGTGCCCTATTTCAAGCCGGGCAAGGAAATGCGCGAACGGCTTAACCTCAGCGAAGCGATTGTCGAATAGCTTGACCTCGGGCGCTCGCCGGGCAACGCCCTCGATCGTGTGGACGTGGCGGAACCGGTAGACGCTGGAGACTTAAAATCTTCTGCCCAATGGGCGTGCGGGTTCGAGTCCCGCCGTCCGCACCAGTCAGTCTTAAGTAACTGAGACTATTCAGAGATTTTCTAGAATTGGACGCAAAGGAGCTGTTTTCCACCTCTTTTCCCCCGACTTTTAATAGACTCGAGCCGCAGAGACGCTGCGAGGCTCGCAATCCTCCCAAACTAACCCCGGAATTCGGATCGATGAGGAACGTTGAAAGCTGATCAATGACGGCCTGTTCGATCGCTGGCGCTGCGAACCGGCATCCCGAGCGGCTTCTCGCTGACCCTCTCCCCAGAGATCGACGACCTCGAAAACGTCAATCTCGACGGCCGCCATGCCCAGCTGGTCGGCGCGTTGAATGTCGGCAAGACTTTGTCGTCGAAGCTGACCGTCAAGGCCGAGTTGTGGGCAGCGCAGATCTACGATCCGACGGGGAATGTTCGCCAATATTCCGCCGACTTCGCACTCGCCTATCTAGCCGGCCCGACGCTCCAGTTCGACGCCGGAACCAACATCGGTCTCAATCGCGCCACCCCCCGAAATGCAGATTTACGTCGGCGCGTCGAGCCGTTTCTGACTTGATCAGGCGAGCAGTCGCCACAGAAGCATGACGATCCCGGCAAAGCTCACGGTGAAGACTAGCGAGCGGACGACGGGCACGCCCGCGGCATAGAGCGGGAGGTAAAGTGCGCGGGCGCCGAGCCACAGCATCGCGCCAAGCGTTGTTGTATTGTTGTTAAGGTGCGCGACCTCGATGGCGAGGATGGCGGCGATCACGATCGGGAAGGTCTCGAAGAAATTGGCTTGCGCGCGCTCGAGGCGGCCGACGAGCGGGTGGGGTGGGGGCAAGTCCTCGTCGCGTGCGCTCATGTTCCACTTGGTACCATATTGGCGCGTGCGGACCTGCGCCGCAGCGAAGATGTGAACCAGGGCAAGAACGCAGCTCCAAGCGAGAATTTTCAGTTCGATGCTCATTTCTTGTCTCCTTTGGGCAAGGAATGGGCGAGGAGTGGCTACCTGTCAAAGCGCGCGCTGGATCGGGGCGGCGAGCGGCGCTAGGCTCGGCCCATGCCGCTGTATGAAATCGAGGCAAGCGCGCCGTTGATCGGCGAAGGAGCGTGGGTCGCGCCGTCGGCCGACCTGATCGGGGATGTCCGGTTGGGCCGGGGCGCGAGCGTGTGGTTTGGGGCCGTCATTCGCGCCGACAACACCCCGATCCTGATCGGCGACGAGAGCAATGTGCAGGACGGCGCGATCGGCCACAGCGACCCCGGCGCGCCGTTGACGATCGGGGCGCGGGTAACGGTCGGGCATCAGGCGATTCTTCACGGCTGCTCGATCGGTAACGGGGCGCTGATCGGGATGGGCGCGCGGGTGCTCAATCGGGCGGTGATTGGGGCGGGGTGCCTCGTTGGTGCGGGGGCGCTGGTGACGGAGGGCAAGGTGTTCGACCCCGGATTACTGATCGTCGGGTCACCGGCGCGGGCAGTGCGGGCGCTGAACGAGGGGGAGCGCCAAGCGTTGCTCGTTTCGGCGGCGCACTATGCCGAGAAGGCGGCGCGCTATGCCGCGGGATTACGGTTACATTAGTGACACTTGAGTGCTCACGCAAAGCGCCCATCTTGGTGGCATGATCGAAATCCGCCCTTTCGCTTCGCTCGGCCACGCCGACCATGGCTGGCTCGACGCCCGCCACCATTTCTCGTTCGCGAGCTATCACGATCCCGCCCGGATGGCGTGGGGCGCGATTCGAGTTTGGAACGACGACCGCATCGCCGCGAAGTCGGGCTTCCCGCCGCATCCGCACCGCGACATGGAGATCGTCACCTATGTTCGGACCGGCGCGATCACGCACCAGGATTCGATGGGCAACAAGGGCCGCACCGAGGCCGGCGACGTGCAGGTGATGAGTGCTGGTAGCGGTGTCACTCACGCCGAATATAATCTGGAGGAAGAGGAAACGACGCTGTTCCAGATCTGGATCGATACCGACCGGCGCGGCGTTGCGCCCGGCTGGGGAGCGATGCCGTTTCCCAAAGTGGCGCGCGAAGGGTCGTTCCGGCTGCTGGCGAGCGGGTCGGCCAACGATGGCGCGCTGACCATCAATGCCGACGCCAAGGTGCTCGGGGCGACGCTGTCGGCGGGCAGGTCGCTGATCCATGCGGCCGACCCGGCGCGGCATTTGTACCTCGTCCCGTCGGGGCGAGTGCGGGTAAACGGGGTGGTCGCGGGGCGGCGCGACGGAGTGGCGATCCACGGCGAGGAGCAGATCGAGATCGTCGCCGACGAGCAGGCCGAACTGGTGCTGGTCGACGCCCGCTAGCGCAGCCCGCCCTTGAAGCGTTGCGCTTATGGCGGCATGAGGCGCGCCGGGGCGAGAGCTCGCGGCTGGCTCGTCCCGCCGCGCAACAAGGCAGGTGAATGAAGAGTTTCGCGCGCGGGCCGGGCAAATTGCGCCGCGCATCGATCATCGGACTGACGGGACTTGGCGCGGCGCTGATGCCGGTGGCGACGCTTGGCCAAGTGACGCCTTCAACCAATAACAGCGCCGATGCAATCGGTCCGGCGCAGTTGCGTAATTTCTCGCTCGGTGGGAAGCCGACGGTGCAGGCGCCGCCAGCGCAGGACGTGCCGCCCGACCTGATCACGCCGCGCCCGGTTCCGGGGCGCCCTGTGCGGAGCGAACCGAGGGTCACTCGCGAGCCGCAGCCGACACCTTCGGGCCCGGCCGCGCGGACCGCGCCGCCTCCCACGCTCCCGTCAGCGCCGATTGCCGTGCCTGTCGCGCAGGCCTCGCCGCCCGCTGCGCCGACACGGGTCAACGCGCCCGCGGCGAGCGAAGTGACGGTGGCGCTACCGCCCGCTAATCCGCTGGCATCGCGGCCAACACCGGCCAACGAGGCCGATATCCCGCGCATCTCGAGCCAGCCGCTGGGAGCCGGGGCGCCGCTCCAGCAGGCTGGCGACGGCGCTGGCGATTCGGCGCTGGTGTGGATCATCGCGCTGCTGCTCGCCGGCGGGGCGACGGTCGCCTTCCTCTTTCGCTCTCGCTGGCGGGCCGAGCCCGTGCTGATGGCGGGGCCGATCGCCTTGCCGCGCAAAATGGAGCCGCGCAGCTTCCCGCCCGCACCGCCGCCGCCGCCCGTCCCCGAGCCGGCGCCTCTGGTCCGCGCGCCGGTCATTGGCGGGATAACGATCAAGCGGCCGAATGCCTTTGCTCCGACGCAAGCCGCGCCACCGTCTTCGGCGCGCGCGGGCGGGATCGTCTCGACGCGGCTCAGGCCGTGGCTCGAGATCGAATTCGAGCCGACGCGCGCGGTGATCGACGAAGCACGCGCGAGCGTCGAGTTCGACGTGATCGTAACCAACAGCGGCAACGCTCCGGCGCGCAACGTGCTGGTCGAAGCGTGCATGATCAACGCCGGGCCCGAGCAGGATACCGAGCTACGGCGTTTCTTCGACGCGCCGGTCGGGGCGGGGGACCGCATGGCGGTGGTCGCGCCGCTCGCCAAGATCGCGCTCAAGAGCGTCGTCAGCCTACCGCTCGACCAAGTCCGCGCCTATGAGATCAATGGTCGGCGATTGTTCGTGCCTCTGGTGGCGTTCAATGCGCTCTATGAGTGGGGTAGCAGCGTCGGGCAGACCTCGGCAAGCTTCATCCTTGGTCGCGCGACCAGTTCAAGCGATGGCGAGGACGAGGGCGACAGCCGGATGGCACCGCTACGGCTCGACCTTGGGCCACGCATCTTCCGCGGGCTTGAGGGCCGGCGGCATCCGCTGAGCATGCGGCGCTAGAGCACCGTCCCGGCATTGTTGTAGCTGTGCCAGGCGAGCACCGCGGCGGCGCCGCGGTAGGGGCGCCACGCTTCGGCGAGCTCGCGCAGGCGGTTTTCGGACGGGCGTTCAGAAAGGCCGAGCAAGCGTCCGACCTCGACCTGGACGGCGAGGTCGCCCGCCGGCCAGACGTCGCTGCGCCCTTCGGCGAACAGCAGGTAGATTTCGGCCGACCAGCGGCCGATGCCCTTGATCCGGGTGAGCAGCGCGATTGCTTCCTCATCGTCTGCGGGCAGGTTGGCGAGGTCGAGCTCGCCCGACAGGATGAGCCCGGCGAGGCTACGCAGATAGCCGGCCTTCTGACGCGATTGGCCGACGCTTCGCAGCTCCTCGTTGCTGGCGGCGAGGAGGGCGTCGAGATTGGGCGGACTTCCGTACTTCGCTTCGAGTTTCGCCCACATCGAGCGTGCGGCGGCAACGCTGACCTGCTGACCGACGATGGTCCGCATCATGCTGCTGACGCCCGGTTCGCTCAGCCGGGGTTCGGGGCGACCGTGGCGGGCGAGGACCGCGGCAAAGCCGGGCTCGCGTGAGGCGAGTGCGTCGAGGCTCGTGTTAAGACTCTCGACCGTGCGGACCATCAGGCGACGCTGGCGGCGTAGAGCGCGACCGCGGCGGCGTTGGAGACGTTCAGGCTCTCGACTGCCTCCCCGATCGGTAACCGAGCGAGCGCGTCGCAATGCTCGCGAGTGTTGGCGCGCATACCCGGACCCTCGGCACCGAGCACGAGCGCGACGCGAGGCGGGCCGAGCGCGTCTTTGAGGTCGGTCGTGGCGTCGCCAGCGAGCCCGATCCGCCAGAAGCCAGCCTCGGCGATCTCCTCGAGCGCGCGGGCGAGATTGACGACGCGCACCCACGGCACCCGCTCGAGCGCGCCCGAGGCGGCCTTGGCGAGCACGCCGCCCTCGGTCGGCGAATGGCGGTCCTGCGTGACGATGCCGATAGCGCCGAACGCTGCGGCGGAGCGGAAGATGGCGCCGACATTGTGCGGGTCGGTGACCTGATCGAGGACGAGCAGGATCGCTTTTTCGGGCGCGTCGCCAAGCACGTCGGCGAGCCATATGTCCTCGAGCGGGTCGACCTCGATGACCAGCCCTTGGTGCGGGGCGTCGTTGGGAACGAGGCGACCGAGGTCCGCAACGTCGGCGAAAGTGACCGGGACGTCGGGCGGAAAGTTCATCAGCGCTGCACCCTCTCGGGTAGCCCAAGCGCGGAGCACGCGGCGATTGGGATTGTCGAGCGCTGCAGCGACCGCGTGGCGGCCCCAGAAGCGCGGGCGGTTGGAGCTGTAGGCGGGGTGTGAGCGCTTGCGGGCCATGGCGTGCCCCATGCGGCGCGGCGCGGGCTAGAGCAAGGGGAAGGCGACGCTGACCTCGGTGCCGCGCCCAACGTTGCTGCGGATGTCGAGGCTGGCGCGGTGGCGTTCGGCGATATGCTTGACGATCGACAGGCCGAGTCCGGTGCCGCCTGAATCGCGGCTGCGCGCGGCGTCGATGCGGTAGAAGCGCTCGGTCAGGCGGGGTAGATGCTCGGGGGCGATGCCTTCGCCGCGATCGGTAACGCGGAGAACCGCGCGGCCGGCTTCGACCAAGGTGGCAATGGTGATCGTCGCGTCGGCGGCGGCCGAGCCATAGCGGATCGCGTTGCCGACGAGGTTGTCGGCTAGTTGGAGTAGTTGAGTGAAGTCGCCGGCGATCGGGCCGGCGGACTCGACCGAAAGCGCCATCGAACAGCCGCGCTGGCGGGCGAGGGGGCGGGCATTGTCGGCGGCGATGCCGGCGATCTCGTCGAGCGCGACGGCATCGAGCGGGGGGATGAAGCGGTCAGCTTCGATCCGCGACAGGCTCATCAGATCCTCGACGATGCGCATCATGCGGCGCGCTTCGCGGTGGATGGTGGCGCCGAAGCGGACGCGGATCGCCTCCTCGATCCTGCCACCCTCGGCCAGCGTCTCGGCATAGCCGATCATGGTGGTCAGGGGAGTGCGCAGCTCGTGGCTGGCGTTGGCGACGAAATCGGTGCGCATCCGCTCGGCCGAAAGTGTCGCTGAGCGGTCGACGAGGCGGACGAGCTGGATTCCTTCGGGCAACGGCCGGACGATGATCGTCCACGGCTGCTCGCGCCCGCCGAGCGCGCCGATCTCGCCCGAACCGCCGCGCCCGGGCAGGATAATGTCGAGCGCGTCGGGATGGCGCAGGACGAAGCGGATGTCGCGCCCAACGATGCGCTCGCCGAGCAATGTCAGCGCACAATTGTTGGCGGCGACGACCTTCTCGGCCTCGACGACGAGCGCGGGCTCCTCGATCGCGTCGAGCAGGGCGAAGGACAGGCCGGTGAGTGACACGGGACCTCTTTAGCCGGGGGGAGGGGCCCGCGACCAGCCTAAGCGACGAGTTGTCGGCGGCGATGCGCGCGCCACGTGCCGATCGCGAGGATGAGCAGGATCGCGTAGCTCCAGAAGATCAGCGCGGCGGCGTAGACCGTCGGTAACAGCGTTACGTCAATCGTCTTGAGCAGATGCCCGAGACTGGTGGTCAGTTGGAGTCCCGCCACCCACAGCGGTCACAAGCGGGTCGTTTGCACGGTAACGAACGCGAAACCGCCAAAGCTGGCCAGGTCGACGAGCAGGACGCCGGTTTCGGTCCCGTAGTAACGGCTGCTGAGCGGGCCGAGGGCGATCTGCGTGGCGAGGACGGCGACGAGGCTGATCGCGGCGACGATGCGGTAGTCACGGTCGCCGCGCCACAAGGCTTATCTGGTGCTGACCAGCAGCAGGAACACGAAGATTTGCAAGTAGGTCATTGGGTGGGTGCCGGTCCACCGAGGCGCGGACCGGCCATTCCTTCTTCAGGCGACGACGCGCAGCGGCGCGGCGGCGGTCTTCGGGCATTCCGCGTCGCCGAAGCCGACGGTGCGCAGCCCCGGGACCGAGTCGGTTGCAGCAAGTAAGGTGGCGTGGCAGCTGGCGCCCATGTCACCAGCACCATCACCGACCCGGTGACCGGCGCGACCTCGACCACGACCTCACCGGGCAACGGCATCCTTGCTCTCGGCGCGATAACCAGCAGCTTTGGCATCTTCACCCGCGCATTCCGCGCGTTGGGCACCAATCTGAATGCCACGCTCGACGCGCTCGAGACGAAGGGGGTGGTGACCACGCTCGCCGAACCGACCCTGGTTGCGCTGTCGGGCGAGACCGCCAGCTTCCTTGCCGGCGGCGAATTCCCGATCCCTGTGAGCCAGGGTAACAGCGGCGGGTCGAACGGCGGCGGCAGCAACATCACGGTCGAGTTCAAGCCGTTCGGGGTCAGTCTGGCGTTCACTCCGACGGTGCTTGCCGACGGGGTGATCAATCTGGTCGTCGCGCCTGAGGTCAGCTCGATCGATCCCTCGGCTTCGATCGTCGTCAACGGCTTGCGCATCCCTGGGCTGCAGACGCGGCGCGCGAAAACCGTGGTCGAGCTGCGCGACGGCGAGAGCTTCGCGATGGCCGGGCTACTGCGCAAGGATTTCCAGGATACAGTGCGGCAGTTACCGGGACTTGGCTCAATCCCGATCATCGGCACACTGTTCCGCTCGACTGGTTTCCAGCATGAGGAAACCGAGCTAGTGATCATCGTCACCCCGCGGCTGGTGCGCCCAGTGCGCGCGGGGACGCTCAAGGTGCCGACCGACCGGGTCAAGCCGCCCAACGAGGCCGATTTGCTGCTGCTCGGGCGGACCGATACCGGGGTTCCGCCGGCGGGCCAGTTCTTCGACCGGCCCAAGGCGCCGCCACTACCGTCAGGGCGGCCGCTGGGCGCGCTGCCGAGCGGAAGCAATTTGTCGCAGACCGCGCCGTCGGGATTCGAAGAGGAGTATGGCCATGTCCTTTAGGCACCGCCTCGTCCTGCTCGCCGCGCTGCTCGCGCAGGGGGGCTGCAACACTGCGAACAGCACGATCGGATCGGGCGACACGCGCCTCGGCGACTGCACGTCCGGGTGATTGTCAACCGTTTCGACAATTCGCACTATCGCAAGCTCGGCTGGGAGAATTGCCGGATCTGGATCGATAAAGCAAAGGCAGGTGAGCGCGCGCGACCAATAACACCGTCACTTCGTGATGCACTCAGACGGAAGCTTCAGACAGAGGATGATTAAACCGGCTGGATATTTCCATCGAGATGGAAGCAGAGTAGACAGCCCTACCGCGCGTCTATGGAAGATGGCTTCAGGCGCACTGTGACCCGCGCGGGTCTCAACCCGGCGACCTGCACACCCCACACCATGAGGCACACGGGGATCACGCGGTTGGTAAAAAATAAGACTGACGTGCCTACGATCCAAAAGATCAGTGGCCATAAGACGACTGCCACGGTGCTACATTACGTCCATATCTTTGGCGAGCATATCGACAACGAGATGAGCGTGTTGGACGTCGGGATCCCCGACGCCATTACACCACAATTGCACCAGCCCCTCGTTCACACCGAATCGGACGGGTTACTCGTCGCGAGATTATTAGCCTTGAATTCAATCGCTATGAGGATTGGTGGAGAGGGCTGGATTCGAACCAGCGTACGGGAAACCCGGGCAGATTTACAGTCTGCTGCCTTTAACCACTCGGCCACCTCTCCATGAGGCGTGGC
>JANMWM010000231.1:0-4412 GCA_031394005.1 Sphingomonas sp. | reverse complement strand
CACTGGGGTGTTTGCCCTCCCTGCCGGTTCTCGCGGGCCGCATGGCGTCAAGTTGAGACCTCATAGTCGCGAGTTGTTCGTCAACACCGAGGTCGACGGCGACCGGATGTTCGAAGCTTGAGGCCGCGGACGAAGGCACGCGCGCATCCCGCTTCGTTGTCGCGGGCGCTGCTCGGAGTGGGCTTCCGATATAAAAAAAGCCCTACTGACATTGTAGTGCGGACGCGATGATGTCTGCGAGGCACGGCGACGATGGCGGCTGCATCGTCAGCCGCGGATGCGTGAGCAGGCGCATCGGCTCGTCTTCATCGACGAGACGGCCACCACGACGAAAATGATGTGTGGCCGGGCGCTTCATGGCCAACGCCTGCGGGGACGCGGGCCGTTCGGACATCGGAAAAGACGCAGACCTTCATCGCAGGGCTGCGCTGCGATAGCTTGACCGTTCCGTGGATCATTGACCGGCCGATGACCAAGGAAATCTTCGAAATCTACGTCGAAACCCAACTCGCGCCGACGCTCGATCCGGGCGACGTCGTGATCCTCGACAACCTGCCGAGCCACAAGAGCGAAAAGGCCAAGGCGATCCTCAAACAGCGCGGCGCCTGGCTCCTCTTCCTCCCGCCATACAGCGCCGATCTCAACCCAATCGAGATGGCCTTCTCAAAACTGAAAGCACATCTCAGGCGCATCGGTGCCAGGACAATCGACGACCTCTGGCGAGCCGTCGGCAACATCTGCGACCTCTACTTCCCAGACGAATGTCAAAGCTACTTCAACGCCGCTGGCTATGGGTACGATTAAAAGCTCGACGCTCTAGTCCTTGGCGATACGCTCGTCGATGGCGGCAACGGTGAAGTCGCACTTCTTCACCGTAATGTGGTTTGAGAGGGCACTCCGCCAGGCTGGAGGACCACCGACTGTGCGGCAGGGAGGCCGCCCTTCATCGGATAAGCGAGGGTCTTCGACTGGCCCGAGATTGCGACTGTGACGGGGTCACTGGCGTCGGGGTCGAGGGTGCCGGCAATGTAGTTGGCGAAGTCGGCTGGAGGTCCAGCGGCGCGCCTTAAGGGACCCGCTGCCCTTGGCGACGTTCTGGTCGAGGTGGACGCCCGGTGGACGCCCGGTGGCCGTTCGGGCGGCTGTGGCTGGTAACGCAAAGGACTTGGGTTCCCCTGAACAAGATATTGACAGTGCCTGCCCCGTGCGTCGGCTCAGTGAAGATTGGGGGTGTGCCTCTCCAAAATCCAGATTATCGTACTACAGCCGACTGTCTGATGGCGCGAAACTCCGATCCGATGTTCCACTGTGGCCATGCCGAAGACATGCTCAGCTTCCGACCGACATCGTAGGCCAATGCCACGTCCCGAGCCGCACCCCGCAAATCCCAATCCAGGCGCCACGCGTCGCACGCTTGGTGATAGCACTTCATGTAATCAGCAAGCCAGGTTTGGCCCGCGGCGCGTCCACCTCTCATCAAGTCGGGCGGACCGCTGATCGCCATGAAAAGAAGCGTTGGGACGCCGCGTTTCGCCAAACTGAAATGGTCGGCGCGATAAAAAAGACCGCGCTCGGGTAGCGCCTCGGGCGTAATCGTCCGCCGTTGCGCTGCCGCTGCCCTTTGCAGATCGCTTTCGAGGCTGTTCTGCCCCTGCCCGACTAGCATCACGTCGCGAGCGGGTCCGCCGGTCTGCAAGATGTCGAGGGTGATGTTCGCAACCGTTTTCGCTGCCGGCACCACCGGCTGCAAGGCATATGTTTCCGAACCGAGCAGGCCGCGCTCCTCCGCGCTCCAAAATCCGAACAGCACGCTTCGTTTGGGTTTCGGCTCTGCCTTGAACGCTCTGGCGATCTCCAGCAGCCCAACCACGCCAAGGGCGTCATCGTTCGCCCCCGGTCGTATCGTGTGGCCCATCGCGTCAGGCTTGCCCACCCCATAGGCGTCCCAGTGCGCGCCATACATCACCACTTCATCGGACCGAGCCGAGCCCCGAATCTTGGCGAGCACATTGTGACTCATCAGCTCTTCATGTGAAACGGATACATCGGCAGAAAAACGCGTGCGCATCTGCACTGGCATGAAGTTGGAGCGGCGAGCCGCCTTCCGCAGTTGATCAAGATTCAGGCTAGCCGACTGGAACAGACTAGCGGCCGCTGCCCCTTCCAACCAGCCTTGGAGAGTCAGCCGGCCGGTCGCGCTGGCGACATCGTAATTCTCGCCTTGCGGGGCCGACACGGTTTCCCAGCCGTAGCCTGCACCCGGCGTGTCGTGGACGATCAGCGCCGCGATAGCGCCACGGCGCGCCGCCTCCTCGTATTTATACGTCCACCGGCCATAATATGTCATCCGCCGGCCACCGAATTTGCCTACAGAATCGTCGCCTGGTCCAGCTTCGAAGTCCGGATCATTGACCAGCATGACCGCAACCTTGCCGTGCAGATCGACGCCTTTGAAATCATCCCATCCGCGTTCGGGCGCATGGACCCCGTATCCCACGAATACCATCGGCGCCTGGCTCAATGTCACCCGGTCAAGGGGACGCAATGTACTGACATATATATCTTTCGCGAACGCGAGAGGAACAGCACGTCCGTCCACAGAGACACTGTAACTGCCAGTACCGAGCTTGGTCCTCACTAGTGGCACGGGCTGCGTCCAACTACCGCCGGGTCCGGCGGGTTCGAGGTGGAGCGCTTTCAGTTGTGCAATCAGCCACGCGATCGTCTTCGCCTCGCCGGGCGTTCCCGGCGCCCTGCCCTGAAAAGCGTCTGACGCCAGCACCTTATCCATTGCACTCATGCGTGACGCGGAGATCGGACTGGCTTGGGCGCTTGCCTGCGCCAAGGCGGACAACAGCATTGCGAGCAAGGCGACAACGCAAGGAGTTGCTAAAGTTCTCATCACGATATTGCCTCTCAGCTGAGCATTGATCTTTTTCTTAGGTCAGTCGAATGATCCGAGGCTAAGTTTCGGACGCGTGGCCCCTTAGTGGGAGCAGGCGTCGATTGCTAAATCAAGGATTGCAAAACAAAATCGAGTGCGTCGGCGACGCCGCCAAACTTCAACCGGCCGGAATCTGCGAACCAGAATACCGACTTCAGAGCCACTGCCGTGCTTCCTAAATGCCACCACTTAATCGTCTATCTCACCTAAAGCCGCGAGTAGTAGGTCGACTTCGTCAGCAGTATTGTAGTGGCACATACCGACGCGAATAAGGCCACCCTGATCGGCTAGTCCCAGGTGGGCCACCGTTTCCACGGCATAGAAACTACCTGACCATGAGAAAATTCCCTTCTCAGCAAGATGGCGCTCAACCTCTTGGGGTGAATGGCCCTTCAACGTGAAAGCGAAGGTAGGCACGCGTCCTTCCATCGTAGGGGGGCCAAAAAGCCTTGCACTATTCATTCGTGCGAAACCGGCGAGAAAACGATCGCCGAGAGATCGCTCGTACGCGACGCAGGCCTCGAATGCGGCGTGGATCCTCTGCCGCTGACCAGTCTCGGCGGAAACCATGCTGCCCAACCAGTCGAGATATTCCACCATCCCGAGTACCCCGGCTTGGGCTTCAAATGACGGCGTTCCGGTCTCAAACCTAGAAGCGCCGCGATTGGACGCGGGCCGCACCTTATAGGCGGCGATCGTCTCGATCAGCTCTGCTTTACACCACATTACGCCAGCATGAGGTCCGAACAGCTTGTAGGGCGAACAGACTAGCAGGTCGCACCCGATCACTCGAACATCGGTCGGCACGTGCGGCGCGGATTGGACCGCGTCCACATAAACAAGTGCGTCGGACGCGGCTCGAACTAAACTCACAATCGTGGTTAGGTCGTTGAGCACACCTAGGGCGTTGCTCGCACCTCCGACCGCGACTAGCTTCGTCCGCGCTGATAGCAGTTCCGGAAGTGATTCCAAGTTCAACCGACCGGTTTCCCGATCGAAGTCGAGCCAGCGGACCGTCATGCCCTTGTCTTTGGCCACCGCTAGCCAGGGCGCGACATTCGCGTCGTGATCCAGACGTGTGACGATCAGTTCGTCGCCCTGCTGCCAGTTCCGAGCAAGCGCGCGCGAGACTGCCAGTGTAAGCGAGGTCATGTTCGGGCCGAATGCGATTTCTTCCCGGGTGCCACCGAGCAGATCGGCCATCGCTTCGTGAGCGTCCCGGCTCAGCGCATCCGTCGATACCGATGTCGCAAAAGCGCCACCCGAGTTAGCCGTGCCAGTCGCCAGGTGGAGGCTCATGCGGTCGATTGAGGCACGGCACGCCTGCGTCCCTCCGGGCGCATCGAAGTAGACTCGCTTCCTGCCATCGTCGGTGACCGCAAGAGCCGGGAATTGACCGCGGACGAGCTCGATAGGGAATAACATCAGATGTCTTTAGCGGGTACGGACACGGGGTGGAAACACAATC
>JANMWM010000147.1:0-6700 GCA_031394005.1 Sphingomonas sp. | reverse complement strand
GACCTCGTAGGGGCTCATCGCCGCGTCGCCGACGATGACGAGCTTATGGTCGGGGCCGAATTTATGGATGATGTCGATCGTGGCGGTGCGCTCGACGTGGCGGCGGCGGTTGTCCTTCCACACGCCTTCGTAGATGCAGTTATGGAAGTAATAATGTTCGAGATGCTTGAACTCGGTGCGCGCCGCCGAGAAAAGTTCTTCGCACAGGCGGACATGGCCGTCCATCGATCCGCCGATGTCGAGGAACAGCAACAGCTTGACCGTATTGTGGCGCTCGGGGCGCATCTTGACGTCGAGCCAGCCCTGTCGCGCGGTGCCGTCGATCGTGCCGTCGAGGTCAAGTTCGTCGGCGGCGCCTTCGCGGGCGAAGCGGCGCAGGCGGCGAAGGGCGACCTTGATGTTGCGCGTGCCGAGCTGGCGATCACCGTCGAGGTCCTTGAAGTCGCGGCGTTCCCACACCTTGATCGCGCGGCCTTGTCCGCCGGGGCCGCCGATACGGACGCCCTCGGGGTTGTAGCCGCCGTGGCCGAAGGGGGAGGTGCCGCCGGTTCCGATCCATTTGGAGCCACCCTGGTGACGTTCTTTTTGCTCGGCGAGGCGTTGCTTGAGCGTTTCCATGATCTCGTCCCACGATCCGATTGCCTTGATTTCGGCCATCTGTTCGGGGGTGAGGTAGAGTTCGGCGATCTTCTTGAGCCATTCCTCAGGGATCTCGGCGCCGGGCGCGGGGGGGGCGAGGATGCCCTTGAATATTTCGCCAAAAACGCGGTCGAAGCGGTCGATCTGACTTTCGTCGTGAACGAAGGTGGCGCGGGCGAGGTAATAGAATTCCTCGGGCTCCCACGCGATGACGTCGGCGTGGAGCGCTTCCAGGAAGAGCAGATGTTCCTTGAGGCTGGCGGGGATGCCGCCGCGGCGCAGCGCTTCGACAAAGGAGATGAACATGGCGGTCGTCTAAAGCGCGCGGTGCCGGGCGGGAAGGGCCTTGGTTAATGAAGAGGTAGGGGTTTGGCGCTACATTCGGAGCGGACAGATTGGGAAAGTGCGTTCAGATGGCGACATTGGGTATCGAGGAAGTCACCGAGAATGCGATCCGCGCGGTCGCGCGCGATTGCGGGTCGCTATCGATCGAATGCAGCGACGTCGCCGGCTATGTCGAGGGGGTTGCGACGCGGATCACCGGGCATTTCAAGACGCTGGATGCGCTCGAGGAGATTACCACGCGGCTGCTCGCCGACCAGGCGCGGGTGAGCGATTCGACCGATGAGGCGCGGCTGCTGAGCGAGCAAGCCAAGTCCAAATTGGAGGCGGGGCGCGCGGCGATCGAAGACACGATCGGCGGGTTCAAGGGGCTGACCGAACTGGTCGTTCAACTGGGCGAGCGGATGGCGGGGTTCGCGTCGGCGATGAACCAGGTGCAGATGGTCTCGGCGACGATCGAGGCGATCGCGCGCAAGACCAACATGCTGGCGCTCAACGCGACGATCGAGGCAGCGCGCGCCGGCGATGCCGGGCGGAGCTTCGCAGTAGTCGCGGCCGAAGTGAAGAAATTGGCGCACGATACGCGCGCCGCGACGAACCAGATCGGGCTGACGATCGGCGAACTGACTCGCGAGGCGAGCGCGGTGACGTCGGAGATCAAGACCGGGGTCGAGCGCAGCCGCGCGGCGCAGGCGGGCTTTGGGCAGATCGGCGAAACGGTGCGCGAAGTCGCCGAGATCGTCGGCATGGTCGACCGCCAGACCGAGGGCATCGCCCATTCGACGAGCCTCATTCAGACGAGCGTCGACCGGGTCAAGGCGGGGCTGACCCGCTTTGCCGGAGACGCGCGGGCGAATGGCGGGGAACTGGTGAAGGCGCAACAGCGCTTGTCGCACCTCGAGATGATGTCGAATTCGATGCTCGACACGCTCGCCAATTCAGGTGCCGAGATCGACGATACGCCGATGATCAGCCTGGCACAGGAAGCGGCACGCAGCATCACCGAGGTGGTCGAACGGGCGATCCGCGAAGGAGCCATCGACGAGGCTTCGGTATTCGACCGGCGCTATGTGCCGCAGCCCGGGACCAACCCGGTGCAGTACAACAATCGCTTCGCCAATTTTGCCGATGCCCAGGTGCGGCCGATTCTCGACCGCTTCAAGGCACGCGAGAGCCGGGTGATCGGGTCGGCGTGCACCGACGTCAACGGCTATCTGCCGACGCATCTGAGCGAGCGCTGCCTGACGCCCGGGCCCGACCCGGTGTGGAACGACGCGCATTGCCGCAACCGACGGATTTTCATGGACGAGCAGACCCGGCTGGCGATCGGGAGCGATAAGCCAGCGATGCTGATGACCTATCGAATGGAGCTTGGCGACACCTATGTGCCGGTCAAGAATGTGTTCGTACCGCTATGGTTCGGCGGGTGCCGGTGGGGCAATTTCGAGCTGGCATATACTGACGATTAGCCCTTTCGGCGCGCCATGAAGGCGAGGCGTTCGAACAGCATGACGTCCTGCTCGTTTTTCAGCAGCGCGCCGTGCAGCGGCGGGATCGCTTTCGTCGGGTCGCGGTTCTGAAGGACCTCGAGCGGCATGTCCTCGTGGAGGAGAAGTTTCAGCCAGTCGAGAAGCTCGCTGGTCGAGGGCTTTTTCTTGATGCCAGGGACGTCGCGAACCTCGTAGAACAGGTCGAGGGCGCGGCTGATGAGGATCTTCTGGATACCTGGAAAATGGACGTCGACGATGCGGCTCATCGTGTTGCGGTCGGGGAAGGCGATGTAATGGAAGAAGCAGTGCGCAGGAATGCGTCGGGTAGCTCCTTTTCGTTGTTCGAAGTGATGACGACGACGGGGCGCTCGGCGGCTTTGACGGTCTCGCCGGTCTCGTAGACGTGGAACTCCATCCGATCGAGTTCCTGCAACAGGTCGTTGGGGAATTCGATGTCGGCCTTGTCGATCTCGTCGATCAGCAGGACCGGGAGGACGGGCGACGTGAACGCCTCCCACAATTTGCCCTTGCGGATGTAGTTGCGGATGTCGTGGACGCGCTCGTCGCCCAGTTGGCCGTCGCGAAGCCGCGCGACCGCGTCATATTCGTACAGACCCTGGTGGGCGCGGGTGGTCGACTTGATGTGCCATTCGATCAGCGGCGCGCCCAGCGCGGCGGCGATTTCATGGGCGAGGACGGTCTTGCCTGTGCCGGGCTCGCCCTTGACGAGCAGCGGGCGACGGAGCGTGACGGCAGCGTTGACCGCGACCTTGAGGTCGTCGGTGGCAACATAGTCGGCGGTACCTGAGAAGTGCATGTTGCCGCCCTATGGAAGGGCCGCGAGTGGCGCAAGTTTGTTCCGTCAGTAGTCGCCGCGGGCCGAGGCGCGCGCTTCGAGCAGGTCGAACAGGGCGCGGTGCTGGAGAAGCAATTGCTCGGTGCCGAAGAACAATGCCCGCTCGGCCGGCGCGCTGTCGATCGCGGCGGTGACGACTCGCGCGATCGAGGCTTCGCCGGGCAGGTTGGCGAGCGGAGTCTCGAGCCCGGCGCGGGCGGCGGCGCGGTCGAGTAGCGGGCGCAGCGTTCTCCAGTCGAAGATCAGCGCAATGGCGGCGCCGAGCGCGCAGCCATTGCGTTCGGAGCGGGCCAGCGTGTCGACCGCGTGGCGCTGCGCCTGGAGCGCGGTTTCGGTCTGGGCGGCACCGGGTGTGCTGGGCAACGGGCCGACGGCGCTCGCGAGGCGGACAAGATAGAGGCGCTCGCGCTCGAACTGGTCGGAGGCTTCGACGAGCCAGTCGCGCGCCGGTCCGGCAGGGCAGGCGGACAGTGCGAGATCGACCAGAGCGGGGTGGCGACCATAGAGGCTGCACAGCAGGTGAACCGCGTCGGCGAGGTCGCGCGCGGCGTATGGGCCGCTGGCGCCGAGTAGCGCGATGAGGTGCGGATGACGAGCAGACCCGCACTCCAAAACGCGCGCCAGCTGCGCATCGGCGCGGCTTTGGGCAGGGCGCTTGGGCGCGATTGATGTCATGCCGATCTCCTCGTCCGGTTTCATTCCGGAATGTCTAGGCGTCGGGTCTAACCCGATGGCGTAAAGACGAGGTTTATGACGAGGTAATAAAGTGGTCATCAAAGTGAACATCCGTGCCGCGACGGGACGAAATCACGGTTTCTCGCGCAGATAGTCTATTCGAATGCGCACCCAGGTGCCGGTCAGTTCGCGCCCGTTGACCCGCGGCGGACGGACGAGGAACTGCCAGGCGGCCTGGCGGACGGCGCTGGCGAGGTGGCTTCCGGGAGGCGAATTACCGAGCTCGGCGCAATCCTCGACATGGTAGCGGGAAACAGTCTTGCACGCGACGAGGCCCCAGCCGCCGCCGTCGGGCATGCGCGGCGGGAGGTAGCCCGAAAGCTCGCGGTCGGTCGGTTCGCGGACCCACTCGGCGGCATACATCGGCTCGCCATTAGGGGCCGTTCCGACGCGGGCAGTGTCGCCGGCAGTGGCTTCCTCATTGGCAACGCCGGGTGCACCCTTGCTGCCGAGATTGCGAATGTCGGCGGCGGCGAAGGTTTCCTTCGTCACGATCAGCATGGGGAGATCGTGGCTGCGCGGCGGGAGTTTTACGCGCGGCGGGGCGAGGGCGGCGCGGACGGGCGGAGCGGGGGCGGGGCGAGCGGCCTTGGTCGCGGGCGCGGCAGGCTTGGGCGCGGCCGACTTCTTACCGGGGAGGAAGATTACGCTGAGCGAGCTGTCGCCGTGATCGCGACCGGAGCGGTCGACGCCGAGCGTGAGGAGGGCGAGAACGATAAGTAGTTCGATTGCAACGGCCAGTGCCAGGCCCAACGCACGGCGGCGGCGCGAGGGAGATACCTCGCGCCGACCGGAGTAGGAAAGGGGAAGTAGCGACGCCACCATAGCGCTCCCGGGCGCGCGCAGCTCTCGGCCCCCCGAAGCGCGAGGTTTCAAGACTTACTGGTCGAGGAAGCTGCGCATTTTGCGGGAGCGGCTCGGGTGCTTGAGCTTGCGCAACGCCTTGGCCTCGATCTGACGGATGCGTTCGCGGGTGACGCTGAACTGCTGGCCCACTTCCTCGAGAGTGTGGTCGGTGTTCATGCCGATGCCGAAGCGCATTCGCAGGACGCGTTCCTCGCGCGGGGTCAGGCTGGCGAGGACCCGGGTGACGGTTTCCTTCAAGTTCGCCTGGATCGCGGCGTCGACCGGGATGACGGCGTTCTTGTCCTCGATGAAATCGCCGAGATGGCTGTCTTCCTCGTCGCCGATCGGAGTCTCGAGGCTGATCGGCTCCTTGGCGATCTTCATCACCTTGCGGACCTTCTCGAGTGGCATCGAGAGGCGTTCGGCGAGTTCTTCCGGGGTCGCTTCGCGGCCGGTTTCGTGGAGGAACTGGCGGCCGGTGCGGACGAGCTTGTTGATCGTCTCGATCATGTGGACCGGGATGCGGATGGTGCGAGCCTGGTCGGCGATCGAACGGGTGATCGCCTGGCGGATCCACCATGTCGCGTATGTGCTGAACTTGTAGCCGCGGCGATACTCGAACTTGTCGACCGCCTTCATCAGGCCGATGTTGCCTTCCTGGATCAGATCGAGGAATTGCAGGCCACGGTTGGTGTATTTTTTGGCGATCGAAATCACCAGACGCAGGTTGGCCTCGATCATTTCGCGCTTGGCGCGACGCGCCTTGGCTTCGCCGGTGGACATCTGCTTGTTGATGTCTTTCAAGAGTTTGACCGGCAGGCCGATTCGCTCCTGCATATCGATCAACTGTTGCTGGTGGTCTTTGATCTCGTATTGCACGCGGGCCAGCGTCGAGCAATAGCCTTTTTTCGCGGCAATTTCGCGGTCAAGCCAAAGCAAATTGGTTTCGTTACCCGGGAAAGATTTGATGAAATGCGGACGCGGCATGCCCGAATGGTTGACGCAAAATTGCAGAATCTTGCGTTCGTGCACGCGCACGTCTTCGACCGCCGAGCGAATCTGTTCACATAACGCATCCACCTGGCGCACCGAGAAACGAATCGCCATCAATAGTGAGGTGACTTCGTCCTGCGCTTTGGCATGCTGCGGGCTGCCCAAACCGTATTTGAGCTGCGCGGCCTGCGCTTTTTTATAGGCACGGCGGATGTAATCAAACTGCGCAATGGCTTCCACCTTGAGTTGCGCCAGATTCGCGGCAGCGATGGCAGCGCCCGCCTCTTCGTCCTCTTCGTCAGGCGGTTCCAATGATTTGGGAGGTGGGGTGGGGATGCCGACGTCGTTTTCGACAAATCCGTCGATCAATTCGTCAACGCGGATTTCATCTTTCTCGACTTGCGTGGACAAATCCAGAATCTGCTGGATGGTGAAGGGGCACGACGAAATCGCGTGCACCATTTGGCGCAGACCTTCTTCGATGCGCTTGGCGATTTCGATTTCGCCTTCGCGCGTCAACAGGTCCACCGAACCCATCTCGCGCATGTACATGCGCACCGGGTCGGTGGTACGGCCAAATTCGGAATCGACCGTGGTCAGCGCCTGCTCGGCTTCAGCGACGACATCTTCGTCAGCGACCGGCGGTGCGGCTTCCTGCATCAGCAGGGTTTCGGCATCCGGCGCCTCGTCATAGACCTGAATGCCCATGTCGTTGATCATGCTGATCACGCCTTCGATCTGCTCGGCGTCGAGCATTTCGTCAGGCAAGTGATCGTTGACCTCGGCATAGGTCAAAAAG
>JANMWM010000205.1:0-3841 GCA_031394005.1 Sphingomonas sp. | reverse complement strand
TCGCCGCCCGACAGCTTGGCCACCTTGGTCGTCGCCTTGTCCCCCGAAAAACCGAACCGGCCAAGCTGGCCGCGAACCGCGCCCGGGGTCATCCCCTTCATCAGCCGCGTCATATGCTCGATCGGCGTGTCGTCTCCGTGGAGTTCCTCGACCTGATATTGGGTGAAATAGCCGACCCGCATTTTCGACGTGGCGTGCATTTCGCCCTCCATCGGGGCGAGTTGCGCCGCCAGCAGCCGGGCGAGCGTGGTCTTGCCGTTGCCGTTGCGGCCGAGCAGCGCAATGCGGTCGTCGGGATCGATCCGCAGGTTCAGCTTGCGCAGGATCGGATTGCCCTCGGTGTAACCCACCGCCGCCATATCGAGCGTGATCAGCGGGGGCTTCAATTCGGTTGGGCTGGGGAAATCGAAGCTAAGGCTAGGATCGTCGGCCATCGCCGCGATCGGCTGCATCTTGGCCAGCATCTTCGCCCGGGACTGCGCCTGCTTGGCGGTCGAGGCGCGGGCCGAATTGCGCGCGATATAATCCTGCAGCCGGGCGCGCTGCGCATTCTGTGATGCCTGCGCCGCGGCGATCTGTGCCATCCGCTCCGCCCGCTGCCGCTCGAAACTGTCGTAGCCGCCGGCGTAAAGCGTGACCTTGCCACCCTCCAGATGAAGGATAGTATCGACAACATTGTTGAGTAGGTCGCGCTCGTGGCTGATCACCACCAGCGTGCCCGGGTAGGACTTCAGGAAATTCTCGAGCCACAGCGTCGCCTCGAGGTCGAGGTGGTTCGACGGCTCGTCGAGCAGCAGCACGTCGGGCTCGGAAAACAGCAGCGCGGCGAGCGCAACACGCATTTTCCACCCGCCCGAGTAGCTGTCGAGCAGCTGGCCCTGCATCGCCTCGTCGAACCCCAGCCCGATCAGGATCCGCGAAGCCCGCGCGTCAGCGGTATAAGCGTCGATCGCCAGCAGACGGTCATAGACATGGCCCAACCGATCAGGATCATGGCAGCTCTCCGCCTCGGCCATCAGCGTGGCGCGCTCGGTGTCGGCGGCGAGCACGGTCTCGAACGGGGTGCTTGTCCCCGACGGCGCTTCCTGCGCGATATAGCCCAACCGCGTCTTCTTCGGCATCTCGATCTCGCCCTCGTCGGGGTCGAGTTGGCCGATCATCACCTTCATCAGGGTCGACTTGCCCGCGCCATTGCGGCCGATCAGCCCGACCCGCGCGCCCGGCGGAATCGGGGCGGTGGCGCGGTCGAGGATCGTGCGCCCGCCAAGGCGTACCGTGATTCCGTTGATATTGAGCATCACGCAACCCTAGCAGGGAATCGTGGCAAAAGACAGGCGGCTAGTGGCGGCCGAGCGCGACGCGCGCCGCTTCCCACTTCGCGCCGAGTAGATCGTCGAGCGTCACCGGGTCGAATCGATCGAGCCCCGAACCTGGATAGAGGCAATATTCGCCAAACAGCGGCTGACCCGGAAGATCGTAGAAGTCGACGCGCAAGAAATCATGACCCTGCCCCAACGCCTCTGCGGCAATGATCATCGCGTTGAGCATGCGCGGCGCAGGGACCTCGACTCCGTCCGAGAGCCGGTTCCAATCGGGATCATATTGGACCCAGCGGTGAGTGCCGAGGCGATCAGTATGGACCTGCACAACCTCGGCGCGACCGTTGAAAACATATAATTTATAATCGTTCGGCAGCGCTCCATCCTCGCCGACGAACGGTTCCACGAGCAGCCCCGGCTCACTCCTCGAATAAAGCCATTCGTCGAGCCAATAGCCATAGCGCCTGGTCGTCCAGGTTCGGCTCCGCGCCAGCGCCTCGGGCCAGTCGCGCGCCACGTCGCGGACGATCGCGAACTGGTTGCAACTGTGGCTCGCCTTGATCACGAACGGAGTTGGCCACGGCGGCGTTTCCGGCGCCTCGGTCCCGCGCCACAGCGTCGGCACCACCCATTGCGCCCCGAGCCGGCGAGTGACCATCTCCTTCGAAGCGATCTTGTCGGTCATTGCGGCGAGCAGCAGGCTGCGCTCATTGAGCTTGCGCCACTGAACCCACTCGGTGAACTTTCGCGGCGAATCGAGGTCGGGTAAGCGACCGTGGCGCCACCAATAGGAGAGCGAGATCCGCAAGCGTGCAAGTGCGCCGCCCTTCGAAACGGTCGCTTCGCGCAGCTGCGACGGCGAGAAAACCGTCGCCATCAGTCGACGCGGTAGTGAATCGGCTTGAAACTGCCGTTATTCGACTGCAGCGCCGAGCAGGCGGTGAGACCGATGACGAGGTCCATCTTCGCTAGGAACATGATCGCATCCCCGGCCTTGCTGAGCGGCGGCTCGACCGTCAGCGCCCCGGTCTGGCCATCGACAGGGACATTCATGAAGACGTTGAACGCGGTCGGGATCATGTCCTCGGTCGCGCCGTAAGGCGCGAGCGCGGCGGCAAGGTTGCCGAAGCAGCCGCGATGCGGGTCGGTGTCGCCATAGATGATCCGGAACGTGTCTTTCGAGCAGGGAGTGAGCAGGAAATCATGCCGCCCGACATCGTCGGCGATGATCTCGAGCATGACATTGCTGCGGTTCGAATAGAGCGGGTCTCCGGTCGTTAGGTAAATCCTGCTCGCATAATCAAGCGTCCGCCCGCTCGAAATGATCTCGCCAATGTCGTGGCAGTTGAAAGCCAGCAAGTCGGCGACCTGCTGCCCAAGAGGATCGATGACGGTTAGCGTTTGCCCCTTGTCGAGCGCGAAGGCCACGCCGGTGCGCGGCGCGATTTCAACTGTCATTCGACGCGCGATCGTAGTTGAAGGCCGATGGTTCGGGCGTCGCCGAACGCCCGCTGAACGGGCAGCGCCATTCTGTCCCGACCGCACGGCCGCTATACTGCCGCGCCGAGGAAACCGAGCCATGCTGGGCGAGCATCGGGTTTGGGCTCCCGGAAAGCGCAACGTCGCGATCAATGATCGTTTCGCGCAGCTTGTCGTATTGACCGACGGCGCGGAGTTGTTCGAACTGGTCGTGGAGGTTGAACACCATTGCCGGCACATCGAAGCGCCGCGCGAGGCGACTGGCGTGGGGGTGAAGGCCGACAACGAAGAACGCCTCGCCGCCAAAGCTCATCGCGAAATGGGGGTCGCCGGGATCGTGCGAGACGCGTGGGTCAGCTGGCTGGCCAAGCCACTGATCCTTGTCGGTCAGTGACTGGAGTCGCTTCCACAGCTGCGCCTCGAAGCCCGCCTCGTCATCGGGCGTGCCGCCTTCGAACAGGACCACCAGTGACTGAAACAGCGCGGGCTCGGCGCGATAGCTTTTCGCCAACGCGAGAAGCGATGGCAGGATTCGCAAGTCATCCCACGCCGAGCGAAAATCACGCGCGACGACAAAACGCATCCCATCGCGGTTCAGCGCGGCCTTGGCTCCGACGCACGGGAACCCCGCGTCACCGACAAAGCGGCGGAACCGCTCGGCAAGCGAATGGTCGAGATCATTGGCGGGGCGAAGCATCGCCGACAGAAACGGCGCGCCCGGCAAAAAGGTTGCGTCAGACAACGGGTATGGGCGCGCGGCGTTGTATGAAGAACCCGATCGGCAGTGCAATGGCGACGGCTCCGATCACGAGCAGCCCACTCTTCGGATCAGCGACGATGAAGCCCACGACGTCCGGCGACGAGCAGCACCGCGACGCCGAGCAGGAAAAGCGTCTCGTGCGGCGCGACAGCGGTGACGGTCAGCGCCAGGGAATCGCCCGCGAGCGAGGCCAGCGCGGCGATCGAGGCGACGTTGCTAAGCCAGTCGCTCCATCCGACGAGCAGCCCGCCGGGTTCTCCAAACGCCTCGAGCGTCGGAATCA
>JANMWM010000198.1:0-4496 GCA_031394005.1 Sphingomonas sp. | reverse complement strand
AAGGATATGAAGCCGACCGGCTCTAAGGATCCCTTCGCACTGCGCAGGGCGTCGCTCGGGATTTTGGCGCTCATGTTCGGGTCTGACTTGCGTGGCTCAATTATTAAGTGGTTTGCTCATTCGAGGCAGTTTTTTCTCGAGGAAGGAATCGAAGACGAGCGTGCGGAACTGAGCCCGTCTTCAGCTTCAAGACTTGCGCTCGTTCAGCAATACAACCGAATTTTCATGCGCGATGTCCGCGAATTTATTGTCGATCGCCTTAAGGCTCAACAGCGCGAAGCGGGGGTCCGGCACGATCTGATCGATGCGGTGTTTGCGCTTGGCGGGGAGAATGATCTTGTTCGCCTCATCGCTCGGGTGAAGGCGCTTCAGTCGTTTATTCAAACGCCCGACGGCGCCGACCTTCACGCGGGATACAAACGCGCCGCCAACATTCTCAAGAAAGAGAATTGGACGGCTGTCGTCTTGTCGTCCGCTGGGTCGCAGGGGATGCCGCAGACCGGGGAAGAGGATCCGTTGAGCGAGGTCGAAGAGCCCGCAATTGCTCAGGCGGTTGCGGAAATGGCGCTGGGGTCGGCGTCGCCGCCTGACGCGCCGGCCGAGGAGACGGCGCTGGTCGCGGCGCTCGACGAGGCCGAGCGTCGCGGAACAACCGCGATCAAGTACGAAGACTTTACTGGGGAGATGGCGGCTCTGGCGTCGCTGCGCGCGCCGATCGATGCGTTTTTCGAGAAGATTACGGTCAATGATCCGAACCCGGACGATCGCGCGCGGAGGTTAAATTTGCTCGCGCGGTTCCGGGATGCGGTGCACCGGGTGGCAGATTTATCGAAGATCGAGGGTTAGCTCACATTGCGCTGGCCCCGCTGGCGCGGCGCTTCACCCCCGGCCGCTCCCGTGAGCGGGAGGAGGGGAGGGCTACCGATCGCGGTCGTCGATTACGCCGTCGTCGTTGCGGTCGACCACCGGGATCGTATCGCGGTCGCGGCGGATGACGGGGTCGTGTGGGGCGATGACTTCGTTTCGTCCGACCACGCGCTCGTCACGGGGGCGGTCTTTCAGCGCGGCGGCGCGCAAGCTGTCCTGTTCGCGCCAGTCCTTTTCGCGATCGGCGTGGGTGCGCTCGAGCTCCTTTCTGCGGTCGGTCTCGACGGTGTAGCGCTGCTTCCACTTGCGCCCGCCGCCCGAGAAGAGGAAGCCGCCGACGAGCAGCCCGAGGACGAAGATGAGGGCGACGATGACCCACTGGTCGCTGGTGAAGCTAAGCATCGGTTGGACTTTCCCTGGTTTGCGTGATTGCTAAGCGCGCAAGATTGCGAAGCGTTCCCGAAACGAGATGCACCAAAAGAAACCGCCGCGGCATTTTTTGATCGAGCCTGATTCACGCCTTTGGTGGAAGCGCCGAGCGCTTCCACCTCAGACGACCAGACTCATGACCCCCTCGCGGGGCATCAATTGCCGTGGATGAAGCTGTCGTTGATCGAGCAGGCTGCGGGCCCGAGGATGACGACGAACAGGGTGGGCAAAATGAACATGATCAACGGGATAGTCATGATCGCCGGCAGGCGCGCGGCCTTTTCCTCGGCGCGCATCATGCGGTCGTTGCGGAATTCGGCCGACAGCACACGCAGCGCCGAGGCGAGCGGGGTGCCGTATTTCTCAGTCTGGATCATCGTCGTCACGACGCCGCGGATGGATTCCAGGTCGACGCGCGTGGCGAGGTTCTCGAACGCCTGGCGGCGCTCGTTGAGGAAGCCGAGTTCGATCGCCGTCAGCCCGAATTCGTCGCCGAGCTCGGGATAGGCCTTGCCCAATTCCCTGGCGACCCGGCCGAAGGCGGCGTCGACGGTCAAGCCCGCTTCGGCGCAGATGACGAGCAGGTCGAGCGCGTCGGGCAGGCCCTTGCGAACCTCCTTGCTGCGCTTGGCGATCTTGTTCTTGAGCCAGATGTCGGGCGCCTTGTAGCTGAGCAGCAGCGTGCCAGCGACGAGGGCATAGTGCTTGAACCAGCCCCATTGCGGAAAGGCGTGGAAGACATAGACTGCGACGATCGCCGCGCCGCCTAACACGACCGGCAGGACGAAGCGCGCGGCGATGATGAAGAAGGCGAGGTCCTTGGTGCGTATACCGGCCTGCATCAGCCGGATCTGCGCTTTCTGGATCTGGTCGTCCTGGAGCATCTTGAAGCTACCGAGGAGCGAGCGCACGCGGTCGGCGGCCTCGTTCTTGTTGTTCAGTTTCTTGCGCTTGCTGGTCGAGGCGACGATGCCGGCCTTGAGCTGTTCGCGGCGGTCGTTGAGCGCCTTGACGCGGCGCGCCATCGGATCCTTGACGGTGGTCGCGGCATAGATCGCAACCAGCACGGCCATGGTGGCGACGGCACTGAGGATCGTCGCCACCCAGATGACGTCGAAACCAAGCAGGGTCGGGTGAATGTTGGGATTCATGTCGATTGTCCCACTAGATCTCAAAGTTGACCATCTTAGCCATGATGAAGACGCCGGTACCCATCCAGCACATGCCGCCGAGCCCGGCCACGATCAGCCGCTGGTCCTCGAAGAACTTGCCCATGTAGGTTGGGTTCATCACGTAGACGAGGCCGAAGACGATGAACGGTAGTGAGCCGACAATCATCGCCGAAGCCTTGGATTCCGAGCTCATCGCGCGGATCTTGAGCTTCATCTGGGCGCGCTTGCGAAGCACGTCGGCGAGGTTGGAGAGTGTTTCGGCCAAATTGCCGCCGGTCTCGCGCTGGATCGCCAAGGTGATGACGAAGAACTGGAATTCGGCGGTGCCGAGGCGATCCGCGGTTTCCTGCAGCGCCGCTTCCATCGTCCGGCCGATCCTCATCTTGTCGGTGACCGATCGGAACTCGATCCCGACCGGTCCGTGGATTTCGGACGCGACGATGCCGAGCGTCTCGGTGATCGGCAGTCCGGAGCGAAGCCCGCGCACCATCAACTCGATCGCGTCAGGGAAGTTGACGTTGAACTTGTTGAGCCTTTTCTTGATCATCTTGCCGATGACCCAGTGCGGCACGCCCAGCGCGACGAAGCTGCCGAAGACGAAGGCGAGATACCAAGGGACGCCCTTGATCAACCCGAGCGCGACGATGAACAGCAGGACGCCGATCGAGATCAAGGCATATTTGCCCAGCGCGATCTCCTTGCCGGTCTGTTCAAGCCGCTTGCGTAGCAGCGCGGGCTTGGGGATCAGCGTCGAGGCCCAACTTTCGACGCGGCTCTCGCGCGCCTGCATCAGCTTGCGGATCTGCGCGTTGGCATTGGCGGCGAGCACGCCGTCGGCGTGACGCTCCTTCATCAGCTCCAGGCGGCGCTTGACCGTCTTGGACGCCGAAGGGCCTTTTATCGCGGCGAACAGGAGAATCAGCGTCCCCAGTCCCAGCGCCATCATGATGATCAGTATCATCGTCCTGCCGTCCCGTCTCGAGTGGGTGCGGGAGAAGGCGCGAATTTGATCGCCGCGCTGCTCCCGCCCCGATGCATCACGCCGCCTTCTTGGCGAACATCGACTTCAGATTGCCGGCGAGCGACGGCTTGGCGCGGCCGAGCGCGGTCGGCTTGGCCTCGGCTGCGCCACCGTCCTCGCTCGCGTGGCTGAGCACCATGTTCGACAAATGCGCGAACGGCGCGGCCATCTTGCCGGTGGCGACTTCGGCCATCGGCTTGCCGAGCTTGGCGGCCTGGGCGGCGAGCTTGCCGTCCTCCGGGAAGACGATGTCGACCGAGCGTTCGATCGATTGTTCGAAATCCTTCTTGCTGATCTCCAGCGCGCCGCCCGAGGGGACGCCGTTGGCGACCACCACGACCTTGGTCTGCGGCGCATTGGCCTTGAGCCAGGCAAGGATCCGGATTGTGTCGCGAGTCGCGGCCAGCGTGAGTTCGGCAACGACGACAGCGACTTGCGCATCATGGACCAGATGCGGATACTGGATCAGCATCTGGCGCGGCAGGTCGATGACGGTCGATTCGAAGGCGTTGCGCATTTCCTCCTGCAACTGGAAGAAGGCTGTGCCGTCGGTGATCAGCGGCGTATTGATCGGGGCTTCGGCGGAGAGCACCGAGAGCCGTTCGTTGGCGCGGACCATGGCGCGTTCGATGAACAGTCCGTCGATGCGGCTGGGGTTCTCGATCGCGTCGGTCAGGCCGCGGCCCGGCTCGAGGTCGAGCGCCAGTGCGCCGGTGCCGAAGTGAACGTCGAGATCGAGCAGCGCGGTCGAGCGATGCGCCTTCTCGCCGAGCAGCCAGGCGAGGCTGGTCGCCAGCGTCGAGGCGCCGACCCCGCCGCGAACGCCGATCACGGCGGTCATGACGTGGGGCTTGCCGACCTGCGCCTCGCCGCGCGGCCCCGACAGGATCGACTGGGCATGGGCGAAGGTGTCGCGCAGCTGGTCGACCGTGAAGGGTTTCAGCAGATAGTCGTGGATGCCGCTGGCGACGAGGTCGCGGTAAAGGCGGACATCGTTGACCTGACCC
>JANMWM010000182.1:0-2056 GCA_031394005.1 Sphingomonas sp. | reverse complement strand
CAGCCCGCCGCCGACGGCAGTGGCGACGTGGTCACGCCGACCAACGCCGACGCGATCACCGTACTACTCGCAACGCTCGGCAAGACCGCCAGTGCGTTTCCGCTTGCTCCGTCCCCGGGCCCGCCAGTACCGGTCCCGGGCTTGCTTGGCGGTGCTGCCGCCGCGCTAAATCCGCCGCCGCCGGCTGCGCCGGTGATCCATCGTAACACCGTGGTGCCGCCACCAACGCCGCGACCCGCGGTCGCCACCTCGACTGGCCGACCGAGTTTCGCCTGCGACCGCGCCCGCACGCGCGGCGAGATCGTCATCTGCCAGGACCCAGGACTCGCTGCGCTCGACCGCCAGATGTCCGCCCAGTACCGCGAGGCCTTTGCCGCCGCCGATCCCGACCAGCAGGACCGGCTCCGCTCCACCGTGCACCGCTTCTACGGCTTCCGTGACAATTGTCCCGACGCGCGCTGCATCGCCAACGGCTATCGCGGCCGCATGCGCGAGATCGACGAAATCATGCGCGACGACCTCGCCCCTCGCTAAACTGGGGATAACTCGCTCCCGCCACTTTTCACCGGGACGCGCGATGCCCATAGTCGGGCGATGTTCGCCCCCTACGTCCCGCTTCACAACTTTTCTTCCTTCACCATACTCGAAGGCGCGATCGAGCCCAAGGCACTCGCCGCCCAAGCGGCCAAACTCGGCTGTCCCGCGATCGCCGTTACCGACCGCAACGGCCTGTATGGCGTCATGCCGTTCGCCGACGGCTGCACCGAGCACGGGGTTCAACCGATCATCGGGACGACCTTGGCCGTCGCACGCCCCGACGAGGGCCCGCTGGTCATCGACTGGCTTGTCCTCCTCGCGCAGGATGACCAAGGCTACGCCAACCTGTGTAAGCTCGTCTCCGCCGCCCACCTCGACCGCCCGATCGACCAACTGCCCCACGTCCCGTTCGCGCTGCTCGACGGGCTCAGCGGCGGCCTCATCGCGCTCACTGCGGGCGGGGAGGGGGCCATCGCCCGCCACCTCGCCGACGGCCAGCCGAGCAAAGCCAAAGACTATCTTGACCGCCTCGAAACCCTCTTTCCGCAGCGCCTCTACATCGAGCTCAGCCGCCGCGGCGATGCCACCGAGCAAACCGCCGAAGGTGCGCTAATCGACCTCGCCTACGCCCACGGCCTGCCCCTCGTCGCGACCAACCCCGCCTGCTACGCTGAGCTCCACTTCCACGCCGCGCATGACGCGCTGCTGTGCATCGCCAACTCGACTTATGTCGAAAACAACGACCGCCCGCGAAGCTCATCCGAAGCCTGGCTGAAGCCCGGCCGGATGATGGCCGAACTGTTCGCCGACCTCCCCGAGGCAATCGCCAACACCGCCGTCATCGCCCAGCGCTGCGCCGTCAGCGCCCCCCAGCGCAAGCCGATTCTGCCGCGCCTTGGCGACAACGAAGACGAGCAACTGTGCGCCGACGCCCGCGCCGGGCTCGCCGCCCGCATTGCCCGGCTCACGGAAATCGGCACCGCGCCGGCTGACCCAGCGACCTACCAAGCCCGCCTCGAGTTCGAGCTCGACGTCATCACCCGCATGGGTTTTGCCGGCTACTTCCTCATCGTCGCCGACTTCATCGTCTGGGCCAAGGCCAATGACATTCCTGTCGGCCCCGGTCGCGGTTCGGGTGCGGGCAGCATCGTCGCTTGGTCGCTGCTGATCACTGACCTCGACCCGATGGCGCTCGACCTCCTGTTCGAACGCTTCCTCAACCCCGAGCGCGTGTCGATGCCCGATTTCGACATCGACTTCTGCGAAACTCACCGCGACAAGGTGATCTCCTACGTCCAGTCCAAATATGGCCGCGACCGCGTTGCCCAGATCATCACGTTCGGCCGCCTCAAGGCCCGCGCCGTCCTCAAGGACACCGGCCGTGTCCTCCAGATGAGTTATGGCCAGGTTGACCGCCTCGCCAAGCTCATCCCCAACCACCCGACCGAACCGTGGGACCTCCCACGTGCTCTGAACGGCGTCTCTGAACTAGCTGCCGAATATAAGAATGACGAGGGCG